>JAKSPV010000052.1 GCA_024404475.1 Clostridia bacterium
ATACTGTGATACCGGAGGCGCATATGCAGTTTTATCTGGCGATCGACATCGGCGCGTCCTCGGGACGCCACATCGTCGGCTGGCGTGAGAGAGGCGAAGTCCAAACCCGCGAAGTCTACCGTTTCCCGAACGGCGTCACCCGCCGCGGCGGCCACCTCACGTGGGATCTCGATGCCTTGCTCTGCGGCGTCCGCGCCGGAATCCGCGCGGCAAAAGAAGCGTTTCCGGAGATCCGCAGCATGGCGATCGATACGTGGGGCGTCGATTACGTCCTCATGCAGGACGATAGGGAAGTCCTTCCCGCCTATGCCTACCGCGACGACCGGACGGCGGACGTGATTCCGCTCGTGCATGAGACCGTCCCGTTTGAAGAACTGTACCGCCGTACCGGCTGCCAGTTCCAGCCGTTCAATACGGTTTACCAGCTCGCGGCAGACCGCCTCACCGGCCGCCTCGACGGTGTCACCGATTTCCTCATGATCCCCGAATATATCGCCTACCGCCTTACCGGCGTCAAGGCGAAAGAATATACGAACGCCACGACGACGGGGCTCATCAGCGCCGAAACGGGCGATTTTGACCGTGAGCTGACGGCTCGCCTCGGCCTCCCCGCGCACCTTTTTCCGCAGCTCTGCCGGCCGGGCACCGAGATCGGCACCTGTGACGGGATCCCAGTCGTCCTCGCGGCGACCCACGACACCGCCTCCGCTGTCGAGGGCATCCCCATGGGGGAGAACGAACTGTACATTTCCTCCGGCACGTGGTCGCTTCTCGGCGTCAAGACGGAACGTCCGCTGACCGACGACGCCAGCCGCGCCGCGAACTACTCGAACGAAGGCGGCGTCGGCTATAACCGTTACCAAAAGAATATCATGGGCCTCTGGCTGATCAGCGAGCTTCGCCGCGAGCTTTGCCCGACGCTCTCGCCGGACGAGGTCGAGCACCTGGCGGAAAGCAGTACGTTCGACGGCACGGCAGACGTCTCCGACGCCCGTTTCCTCGCGCCGGAGAGCATGAAAGCCGCGTTCGATTCCGACTTTGACGAGAGCGGCGAACCGCGTCCCGCCTCCACGGCGGATTATCTTCGTGCGGCGTACCACTCGCTGGCACGCTGCTACGGCAGCGCCGTTTCCGAGATCGAGCACAATCTCGGCCGCACCTTCCGCACGCTGACGGTCGTCGGCGGCGGCGCGAAAGACACATTCCTCACTCGTCTCACCGCCGAATATACGAAAAAACGCGTCGTTTCGCTTCCGATCGAGGCGACGGCGCTCGGCAACCTGAAAATTCAAATGGAGGCAGCACATGACACGCTTTGAAAGTGCGAAAGAGATCTACGCGTCCCTCGGCATCGACGTTGAGGCGGCGCTTGCGGCGGCCGCCGCGAAGCCGATCTCGATCCATATCTGGCAGGGTGACGATGTCCGCGGCTTCGACAGCCTGACCGGCGGCGCCGGCAACGGCATACAGACGACGGGCAACTATCCGGGCGGCGCCCGTAATTTCGAGGAGCTGAAAGCCGACTTTCTCCGTGCCGCGTCGCTGATCCCCGGCAAGAAGCGGATCAACCTCCACGCCTGCTACGCCGTGTTCGCGGACGGCGAGTGGGTGGACCGCGACCGCATCACGTACCGCCATTTCGCCCCGTGGGTGGAGTTTGCCCGTGAAAACGGCTTCGGTATCGACTTCAATCCGACCGTTTTCAGCGATCCGATGATGCGCGACGGGCTTTCGCTTTCCTCGCCGGATGAGAGAACGCGCCGCTTCTGGATCGACCATTGCAAGGCATGCCGCCGCATCTCCGAGGAGATCGGCGAGGCGCTCGGCGATACCGTTCTCTGCAATCTCTGGATCCCCGACGGGCTCAAGGACACTCCCGCCGACCGTCTCGAACCGAGAGAACGTCTCCGCGCTGCACTCGACGAGATCTTCGCCGAGAAATATCCGCACGTCGTGGACAGTGTCGAGAGCAAGGTCTTCGCTATCGGCGTCGAAAGCTACACCGTCGGCAGCAGCGAATTCTATATCAGCTACGCGGCGACGCACCCCGGCGTCTACCCGCTGCTCGACAACGGCCATTACCACCCGACCGAAACGGTCAGCGACAAGATCCCGGCGCTGCTCCCGTTCTTCGATAAGATCCCGCTCCACGTGACGCGCGGCGTCCGCTGGGACAGCGACCACGTCGTCCTCTTCGACGATGAGATCCGCGAGATCATGCTCGAGGTCGTCCGCACGGGCGCCGTGGACCGCGTCCTCATCGGACTCGACTTTTTCGATGCGTCGATCAACCGCGTCGCCGCCTGGGTGATCGGCACCCGCGACGCCGAGAAGGCGTTGCTCTGGGCGCTGCTGCAGCCGCACGACGCTCTCCGCGCGGCACAGGAATCCGGCGACTTCACGCGTCGGCTGATGCTCGCGGAAGAGAGCAAAACGCTTCCTTTCGGCGACGTCTGGACGGAGTACTGCCGCCGCGCGGGCGTTCCCGCCGACAGCAGCTGGTATGACTGCGTGATGCAATACGAAAAAGACGTTCTGGAGACACGAAAATGAAAGATATTTTAACGGCACCGTTTCTCATAGATTTCGTCCGCACACTGACCAATATGTACCGCCTCGGCTGGGACGAGCGCAACGGCGGCAACGTCAGCATGATCGTGGATGAAGAAAAGCTTCTCCCGTATCTGAACCCGCGGAAAGTGCTCCGCGAGATCCCGATCGGCTTCGCAGCACCGGAGCTTGCCGGCCGCTATTTCCTCGTCACCGGCACCGGCAAGTATTTCAAGAACGTCCAGTACGATCCTGCCGCCAACCTTGGCCTCTTCCGGCTGAGCAAGAGCGGCGATACTGCCGAGCTTCTCTGGGGCTACTCGGACGGCGGCCAGTTCACGTCGGAACTGCCGGCGCATCTTATGAGCCACGCGGCGCGCCTCCGCGTCGATCCCGCGCACCGCATCGTCATGCACACGCACCCCGGCAACCTCCTTGCCATGACCTTCGTCCACACGCTCGACGAAAAAGAGTTCACCCGCACGCTCTGGCAGATGTGCACCGAGTGCATCGTCGTCTTCCCGGACGGCGTCAACGTTCTGCCGTGGATGCTCTGCGGCACCACGTCGATCGGTGAGGCGACCGCGGCGAAAATGGCGAATGCCCGCCTCGTCGTCTGGTCACAGCACGGCATATACGGCGCCGGCCGCGATCTCGATGAGACCTTCGGGCTCATCGAAACGGCAGAGAAGGGCGCGGAGATCTATATGAAGATTGCCCACCTGCCTCGTCTTGCCACGATCACGGACGAGCAGCTCCACCTGCTCGAAGGCCGCTTCGGCCTCAAAGTCCGCGAGGGATATCTTGACTAACATAAAAGCCGCTCCGATGAGCGGCTTTTTTATATGGCTGAAACGAGATAGTCTTCGATCATCCGGTGCCCCCGGGCCGTCGGGTGGATGCCGTCCTCCGAAAGCAGAGCGGGAAAATCGTGCGAGCGGAGAAACAGCGAGCGCAGATCGACGACGGGGCACCCGAGCCGGACGGCGAGCGCTGTCACGGCGTTGTTGTAGCTTTCGTGCCAGCGGTAGAGCATCGACGCGTCGCCGAGCCACCTGAGAATATTATCGTAGGAACGCCCGCGGCTGATGAAGGCGAGATATTTTTCCGCATCGATCGGCACGAGCGTTGAGACGGCCACCTCAGCGCCGTTTTCGCGTGCGAGCCGCACCGTTTCTTCGTAGAGTTCCGAGAATTGCTCCGGCTCTGTGTGCGGCAAATGCTGTTCATCCGGCGCGTCGGAGACCGCCGACCAGTCAAAATCGCAGTCGTTGCCGCCGAGTTCCAAAAGAAGCCGTACGCCGCGGAGATCATCTCCGTTTTCGATCATCGCCGCGAGCCGCTGATGCCCGTCCGTCACCGTGCTGCCCATGCGGCAGAAACGCTTTGCTTCGATCTGCCTTTCCGCGAGCCGCGTTTCGAGCGTGCTGCCGTAAAGCTTGTACCGGCCCGCGCCGGCGTCGTACGTAACACCTTTCAAAACGGAATCCCCGATGATCATGAGCTTGTTCATCCCGTGCCTCCCTGACCCCTTGCAATTTTTGCCGATCCGTGCTATACTTATCATACAAGAAGAGCCGCGAAGAGACAACACACGGCCGGTCGAACGAGGATAGACAGACAGGAGAGTTGTATTCTACCGCCGGTAGAGTCCGTTTCGGTAGCCGGCAGAACGCGTAACAGAGGAAAGTGGTACAGATGGAAGAGATCAGAAAGAACGTGGCGGATAACATCGCCGCGCTGCGGACGTCGTGTGGCATGACGCAGGCGCAGTTTGCCGAAAAACTGAATTATTCCGACAAGGCTATCTCCAAATGGGAACGCGGAGAGTCGGTCCCGGACGTGACGATCCTCAAACAGATCGCCGACCTTTTCGGCGTAACGGTCGATTGGCTGATCGCACCGCACGGAGAAGACGACCGTCCCGCCGCCGCGGAAGCACCGTCGTACAGACGTCATAACGAACTTTTGATTTCGCTTCTCTCGGCACTCGGCGTGATCTTCGTCGCAGCGATCGTTTTTGCCGCACTTCTCATCGCCGGCGTGCCGCACGCGTGGCTTGTGTTTCTGTGGGCGGTGCCGCTTGCGGCGACTGATCTGCTCGTTTTCAACGCGATCTGGGGCGTTTACCGTCGGAACTTCATTTTCATTTCCGTCATGATCTGGACGTTTCTGGCGGCGATCTACGTTACATTCGGCGTTTTGCTCGGCGCGTGGGAACTGTGGTATATCTTCTTTTTCGGCCTTCTCCTCCAATGTGCGACGGTTTTCTGGTCGGGGATCCGCGTGACAAAATAAAAAAGATGGCACTGCCACATCTGCGGCGGTGCCTTTTTTGTATCCAACGCCATGGAAAAGGGCCGCCGCCGCTTGCAATCCTCCGGACGATGTGGTATACTGTAACAAGAAAAATATGGTTTGGAAGCGATATGATGACGAAAATCAAGAGATTATTCAAGCGCGAACGGCATGACGTCGATATGACCGAAGGGAATATCGCCGGCAACCTCGTCCGTTTCGCGCTGCCGCTGCTCGTCGGGAACCTGTTCCAGCAGCTTTATAATATGGTCGATACGTGGGTGATCGGTCAGACAGGGCAGGACGGTGCATATGCCGCCGTCGGCAGCGTCGGCCCGATCATCAATATTCTGATCGGCTTTTTCTCCGGCCTTGCCACCGGCGCCGGCGTCGTCATCTCGCAGTATTACGGCTCGAAAAATGAAAAGCGCGTCCACGACGCGGTGCATACCTCGATCGCCATGACGCTCGTTATGGCCGTCCTCTTCACGGTGCTCGGCGTCGTTATGACGCCGTGGATCCTCGGGCTGATGCTCGACGGCACGTCCGAAGACCCCGCCGCTGTCTATCCCTTCGCCAAAACCTACCTTACGATCTATTTCGCCGGCGTCACCGGTCTCATGATCTACAATATGTGTGCGGGCATCCTCCGCGCCGTCGGCGACAGCCGCCGCCCGTTCTATTTTCTCGTCGTTTCCGCCGTCACGAATACCGTTCTTGACCTCGTGTTCGTCTTCTGGTTCGACATGGGCGTCGCCGGTGTTGCCTACGCCACGGTCATCGCACAGCTGCTTTCCGCGGTACTTTCCGCGCTGACGCTCCTGCGCTCGAGATCCGTCGTCCGCGTCGTGATCCGTGAGATCCGCTTCCGCTGGGACATCCTCGGACAGATCATCCGCATCGGTATCCCCGCCGCGATCCAGATGGCGCTTACCGCGTTCTCCAACGTCTTTGTCCAGTCCTATATCGCCGGCGTCAACGGCGATCAGACCTATTCACTCGGCGGTTGGACGACGTACTCTAAGATCGACCAGCTCCTGTTCCTCCCGCTGCAGACGCTCGCCCTCGCGATCACGACCTTCGTCGGACAGAACCTCGGCTGCGGCAATCTCGACAGAGCCAAGCGTGGTACGCGCCTTGCGTTTCTCATGGCGCTCGGTACCGTTCTCGTTCTTATGATTCCGCTCATGGTCTTCGCCCCGCAGCTTTCGGCGATTTTCAACGACAGTGCACCCGTCGTCGCGAATGCCGTCCGCCTGCTCCGGTGCATTACGCCGTTCTATCTCTTCTGCTGCGTCAACCAGATCTTCTCCGGTGCGATCCGCGGCGCGGGCAACAGCGGCGCTCCGATGATCATCATGCTCGTGACCTTCGTCGGCTGCCGGCAGATCTACCTGTTTATCATGGCAAACTATATCTCGAACGAACTGCTCCCGGTCGGCCTCGGTTATCCGTTCGGCTGGTTCATGTGCGCGCTCGTTACGCTCGTGTATTATAAATTCTTCTTCCGCTTCGACAAATACCGCCTGACGGCGGAACAGAAAGAGGAGGAAAACGCCTGATGCGCAACGACATCCCGCTTTTTGAGTACGACAGCGACCCGCACGCCGTGATCGAGCCCGACCACGAAAAAATCGCCGTTTCGCTTCCCGAGCGCGCCGTTTTCGCCTTCGTCGGCGAGACGGTCGACGCATACGCCGCAGAGCGCGGCTGGCCCGCCGTCGCCACATTCGAGACCGTTACCAAAAACTTCCGTGTCTACCGCGGGGAAGAGAACGGCATACCCTTTGCCCTCGCAGAAGCCCCGCTGGGCGCTCCTGCGGCCACGCAGTTTCTGGATTGGCTCATGGGCTACGGCGTGAAGATCGTCGTTTCTGCGGGCTCCTGCGGCGCTCTGCGCGACATTCCGGAGAATGCTTTCCTCATCCCGACCCGTGCCCTGCGCGACGAGGGCACCTCGTACCACTATCTGCCGCCGTCCCGCTTCACCGAGACGGACGAAACGCTCCGCGGCGTGATCGAAGCGACCCTTGCGGAGAAGAGAATACCGCTTGTCGAATGTACGACGTGGACGACCGACGGCTTCTTCCGTGAAACGGCGGCAAAGGTCCGCGCGAGACGCGAGGAGGGCTGTACCGCGGTCGAGATGGAGTGCGCGGCGCTTGCCGCCGCGGCAAAGTTCCGCGGAGCGCGTTTCGCCGAGATCCTCTATACCGCCGACACGCTGGCGCACACGGACGCCTACGACGAGCGCGGCTGGGGTGAAGCGTCCCGGGTGCCGGTACTCCGGCTGGCAATCGAAGCGATCACGAAAACATAACAAAAACCGGCTTTTCAGCCGGTTTTTTCTTTATTCCGTTTAATTCTCGTACCGCCACGCGTTGAAGCGCTCGAGCAGCCGCCCGGCCTTGCACTTTCTGGCAATGAAAAGTCCGACCTCTGCGACGATGAGACCCGCCGGAACGTCCACGATGACGTGCTGCTTGACGAGCACGGTCGACGCGAATACCATCATCGCGAAGATGAACGAAAAACATTTCCACCACAGCGGCACCTTCCGGCAGCGGAGCGCCCCGCGGAAGCAGAACCAGCTCGCGAGACAATGGATCGACGGGAAGAGGTTTGCCGGCGGGTTGTCCGCGGCATAGATGAACCGCGTCAGCCAGTCCGTGAAACTGCTGCCTGTGACCGCCGGCTGCACCATCGTGCAGCGAGCGGCGAGGCAGAAGACGAGGCAGATCAGCTTGGCGAGCATCGCGCCGGAAAAAATGTCGTAACACACCTCGGGGCTCTCCCGCGCGATAATGATGTACCCGACCACCCAGATGACGAATGCCAGCACGTACACGATGATCGCCGGCGGGAAGAACGGGATCGCGTCGTCGAGCGGGGTCGTCCAGTTCAACTTCGGCAGGTGGCATGAAATCAGTTGCGAAGCGTAATAGACGAGCATGTTTACAGCGAGAACGAAGAGCAGCGGCCAGCGCGAATAGGTCGGGAAGATGCGTCTGTAAAGTGTTTTCAGATTTTCCATGGGGTACTCCTTTTGCAAAGTCAGATAGAGGCGAGGGAAAGGGCCGGTTTACCGTCCTTGATCTCGAGTATGCCGTACGATCCGTCCCGCACGGCGCCGGGATTCATGATCCAAAGCGGACGCCCGTCTGCCTTCTCGCGGCAGTCGGTCAGCGGCGTGTGCGTGTGCCCGAAGAGCACGACGTCAGCCCCGCGCCGCGCGGCCTCAGCGGCCAGAGCGCCGATGCCGTATTTCACACCGTACCGGTGCCCGTGCACCGCGAAAATGCGGACGCCGTCGATGTTGAGAAACGCTTCCTCGTCGTCCGGCAGGGAAAACGAGACGTCGCAGTTGCCGGAGACGACGACGCGCGCGAGCTCGGGATAACTCTCGAAAAAGGGCTTCGCCTGCCACAGCCCGTCACCGAGGAAAAAGAGGGTGTCGGCGTCGGGATGCAGCGCGATCGCCGCGGCCATGCGGCGCGTGTCGCCGTGCGCGTCGGAAAAAACGAGACATTTCATAGCGGCTCCTCCGTTGCCCGTGCCGCGGGCCCTCCACCCCGCATATACTGACAAAGGCGGGGTCGGCAGAGCCGACGGAACGCGGAAAGGGTGATTGTGTGAAACTGGATAAAAAACAGCTCGATCATCTGGCGTCGCTGCCGGACGATCAGCTTTGGCGAACGCTCCGGATGCTGACGCCGCACCTGGGGGTGGAGCTGACGGAAAAGGCGCGGCAGCCGGAAAAACTGGCGCGTCTGCGTGCCGCCATGCGCTCCATGACGGAAGCGGACGTCGAACGTCTTTCGGAGATCGCGGCCGTCTACCGCCGCGGCGGGAGGTGATACCGTGAGCACAGAAGAAAAGACCGACTTCTCGGCGATGATCGCCGAGGTCATGAAGAACCCCGAGGTGTCCCGCATGGTCGCGGAACTCAAAGCGAATATGACGGAGAACAGCGCGCTGGAGAATGCCGCCCCGGCCGCCGCGGCGCCGTCCGGCACCGTCCCGCCCGAAGTTCTCGCAAAACTGCCGGAGATGATGGCTGTCCTCGGCAAAGGCGGCGGAAAACCGAGCCCCGCGTCGCGCGACGCGGAAAACAGACGCCGTCTGCTCGCCGCGCTCAAACCGTACCTGAATCCGGCGCGGAAGGACGCCGTGGAAAGCATCCTGCGCGTGACGGAGATCACCGATCTTCTCAGCACGATCCCGCAGAGCACCCGCGGAGGTGACGGCTGATGTATACGAGAAATGGCTCACAGCGCGCGGAGCCGGAGGAGGATTTCAACCGTTACCGTTATGCCATGCCG
>JAKSPV010000053.1 GCA_024404475.1 Clostridia bacterium
GAGCCAGCCGTCATCGATCAGCACTTCTGCCGTCGCCTTCGGATTCTTGTAGTAGCATTTCATCACGCCGTCGCCGCGGAGCGCCAACTCACCGACCTCGCCCTGCTTCACCGGCTTGTGCTCGCCGTCGAGGATCGCGATCTCCCAGCCCCAGCCGGCAATGCCGATCGCGCCCACCTTGCGGATGTTCTCGACGCCGAGATGGACGGCGCCGGGCCCGATCGACTCGGACAGACCGTAGTTCGTATCGTATTCGTGCGCCGGGAAGACCTCTTTCCAGCGTTTGATCAGAGACGGCGGCACCGGCTGCGCGCCGATGTGCATCAGACGCCAGTTCGAAAGGTCGTAGTCTTCGAGCTTCACGTCGCCGCGTTCGATCGCGTCGAGAATGTCCTGCGCCCACGGCACGAGCAGCCAGACGATCGTCGCTTTCTCCTCGGAGGCGGCGCGGAGGATCCATTCCGGCTTCGTCCCGCGGAGGATCACGGCGCGGCTGCCGGAGATCAGCGAGCCGAACCAATGCATCTTCGCGCCGGTGTGGTAGAGCGGCGGGATGCAGATGAAGACGTCGTCCGGGCCCTGCCCGTGGTGCTGCTGCTCGACCTTCGCCGAGTGCATCAGCGCGCGGTGGCGATGCAAAATCGCCTTCGGGAAGCCGGTCGTGCCGGACGAGAAGTAGATCGCGCCGTCGTCCTCGTCGTCGTAATCGACCATCGGGCAGATGTCGGAGCAGTATTTCACAAGATCCTCGTAGTTATCCGCGAGGCGCGGGGTGTCCGTGCCGACGTAGATGTAGTGGCGGACGCCGCGCATCCCGGGATTCTCCGCGACCTGCTCGACGCGGCCGATGAATTCCGGGCCGTAGATGAGCACGCTCACATCGGCAAGATCGCTGCAATACTCGATCTCATCCGCGGAGAAGCGGTAGTTCATCGGGACAGCGAGCGCACCCGTTTTGAGGATGCCGAAGTAGATCGGCAGCCACTCGAGGCAGTTCATGAGAAGAATGGCGACCTTGTCGCCTTTCTTGACGCCGCGGGAGATCAGCATGTTGGCAAAGCGGTTGGCGCGGCGGTCGAATTCACGCCACGTCAGCTCGCGCCGGTAGCTCTCGCGCCCGGCGGCGTTCTCGATCAGACTGTATTCCTTCCACGTGGAGGGACGCGGCGCGTCCTCCGCCGTCGGGTTGATCTCCACGAGCGCGACCTTGTCGCCGATCTCGCGGGCGTTCTTTTCCAGCAGTTTCGTAATGGGCATTTCGTTGTCCTCCGTTGTAATAGTCGTTTGAAAACAGAAAAAAGCCCTCTGCCACAGTGTGCAGAGGGCGACGGATCGCGGTACCACCTCATGTTCGCCGGCTGATGCCGGCCTCTCGGACACGGAGCCGAAGCTCTTATGTCACAGCGCTGTAACGGACGCCGCCGTCGCCGCCTACTCGCAGCCGCAGCCGTTTTCGGGACGCCGCTCCCGGAATGTATTCCGCGCCGCACCCTCGCCGTCTCGCACCGACCGACGGTTCTCTGTGGGGGCCTCGCACGCGTACTGATTTCCGATCCTCGCGTTTTGCCGTATGGCTCACTCTACCACATTTTTACCGCCGTGTCAAGTGCCGTCCGCCGTTTTTCGGCCGTTTTTTCACAAAAACGGACGTCCGAAAGAAACTTTTCGTCTGATTCTCTTCCCAAAGCGCGTTTTTCGGTGTATAATAGTCCGGTAAAGGATCCTATACAGAAAGGTATATTTCATGCTCGAATTACAAAACGTTTCCTTCTCCGTCGAAACCGACGGCGTGAAGAAAGATATCATCCGCGGCGTCTCGCTCCGCATCGGGGAGCCGTTCGTCGCGGTCACCGGCCCGAACGGCAGCGGCAAATCGACGCTCGCGAAACTGATCGCCGGCATCTACCAGCCGACGGGCGGCAAGATCCTCCTCGACGGCGAGGACATCACGAACGCTTCGATCACCGACCGCGCACGGCTCGGCATCACCTTCGCGTTCCAGCAGCCCGTCCGCTTCAAGGGACTCACGGTCAGCGATCTCATCACGCTCGCGTCCGGCAGGAAGCTCTCCGTCGCGGACGTCTGCACGTATCTCTCGGAGGTCGGGCTCTGCGCCCGCGAATACGTTGACCGTGAGATCAACGCGTCGCTCTCCGGCGGCGAACTGAAACGCATCGAGATCGCCATGGCGATGGCGCGCGGCACCAAGCTGACGCTGTTCGACGAGCCGGAGGCGGGCATCGACCTCTGGAGCTTCGGCAACCTCATCTCCGTCTTCGAAAAAATGCACGAGAAGAAGGGCGGCTCCATCATCATCATCTCGCATCAGGAACGCATCTTGAACATCGCCGACCGCATCATCGTGCTCGCCGGAGGCGAGGTCAAAGAGGACGGCACGAAGGACGAGATCCTGCCGTCGCTTCTGACGAAGGGCACCTGCGCCGCCCTCGCGTCGAAGCTCTGATAGGAGGGTGCATCATGGCATTTGACAAGATCCAGACGAATCTCCTCCGCGAGATCGCGGGCTTCGAGGCCGTGCCGGAAGGCGCGTACAACATCCGCGCGGATGGCGCCTCGATCGGCCGGAAAACGACCGAGCACATCGACATCGTAACGAAACAGGACAAGCCCGGAATCGACATCTACGTCGCGCCCGGCACGAAGGGCGAGCGCATCGACATTCCGGTGCTCGTCACCGCGAGCGGTCTCAAAGATCTCGTGTATAACGACTTCTATATCGGCGAGGGTGCCGACGTTCTGATCGTCGCGGGCTGCGGCATCCACAACGCGGGCGACGGCGACGCGGAGCACGACGGCATCCACTCGTTCCACCTCGCCAAAGGCGCGCGGCTCAAATATATCGAAAAGCACTACGGCGAGGGCGACGGCAAAGGCGGGAAGATCCTCAACCCGACGACGGTGATCGAGATCGCCGAGGACGGCTACATGGAGATGGACACCGCGCAGATCAAAGGCGTGGATTCCACCGTCCGCAAGACGCAGGCGACGCTCGGCGACCGCGCGACGCTCATCATCCACGAGAAGATCATGACGCACGGCACGCAGACGGCGACGACGGATTTCTCCGTCGATCTCAACGGCGTGGACGCAGGCGCGCACGTCGTGTCCCGTTCCGTTGCCGCGGACGATTCGCATCAGCTCTTCATCTCGAACGTCAACGGCAACAACCGTTCGAGCGGCCACACGGAATGTGACGCGATCATCATGGATCACGGCTCCGTGTCGGCGGTGCCGAAGGTGTCGGCGAATCACGTCGAGGCGTCGCTGATCCACGAGGCGGCGATCGGCAAGATCGCGGGCGAGCAGCTCGTGAAGCTGATGACGCTCGGGCTCACCGAAAAGGAAGCCGAAGAACAGATCGTCAGCGGGTTTTTGAAATAAGAAGGAAAAGGCCTTGCCCGGTGAGGGTAAGGCCTTTTTATACCTGTTTTGATCAAGCAGCCCGAAGAGGACACCGCAAGGCGGCCTCTTCTGTCCGGAGAGATTCGAACTCCGTATCACGGCGTTCATTCGGCTTGGCTCGCTCGTCCGGTTCCCGTGACACTTAGCAAATCCCTGCGGGATTTGCGGAGTTCGAATCGGCGAGTTCGCTGACAAAACAAGAGCACCCCGTTGGGGTGCTCTTGTTTTGGCGGAGAAGGAGAGATTCGAACTCTCGAACCCAGTTCTGGGCTACACGATTTCCAGACGTGAGCGCTAGACCAGCTACGCGACTTCTCCGTATGCTGGGCCAAGTGTTTTTTTATTCTGTTCCCGCGGGGATTTCCCCGCAGCGTATTGTATTATAGCACAGCGTCTCGCCGTCTGTCAAGCATCAATTTGACATTTTCAGAAGATTTTTCGTGCTTTCCATTGCCACACGGCGCGTTTTCGGGTATAATGATGTGGAATATGTGATTCCCCCGAAGGAGACCGACATGAGCCGCAAACGCACCCACCACCGTTCCCATAAAAAGAGAGACCGCCTCTTATCCATTCAGGACCTTTACGCCCGCGGATGGACGGAGGCGCTTGTCTGGACGCTGATGCCGACGCCGAGCTGCGAGCGGATCATGAACGGCGGGGAGCACCGCTTCTACTGGAACACGGACTACGTCGAACTGATGGAAGAAAACCCGACGTTCCAGAAAGACCTGCGCCGCCGCCGCGAAGCGGAGGAAAAACAGCGCCGGCTCCTGAGCGAAGCGCTGTCCGATCTCCCGGCGGAATACCGTGATTATTTCCCGAAAGCGCGGGCATTATACCGCCATTTCTACATCCACGTCGGCGGGACGAACACGGGCAAAACGCACGACGCGATCCTCGACCTCCAAAAAGCGGAGACGGGCGCGTATCTCGCGCCGCTCCGGCTGCTCGCGCTCGAAGTCAAGGAAAAATTCGATGACGCGGGCATTCCCTGCTCCTACCGCACGGGTGAGGAGCGCGACATCGTGCCGGGGGCGCATTTCATCTCCGAAACGGTGGAGATGCTCGACATGGACACGCTGTATGACGTGGTCGTGATCGACGAGGCACAGATGCTCTCGGACGAGGAGCGCGGCGGCGCGTGGACGCGCGCGATCGTCGGCGCGCAGGCGAAGATCATCCACATCTGCACGGCGCCGGAGGCGCTCGGGCTTGTCAAGAAGCTGATCGAATACTGCGACGATACCTACGAGGTGGTCGAGCACAAGCGGCTCTGCCCGCTTGAATGTGTAACGGCGCCGTTCCGCATCCCGGAGGACATCGAGCCGGGCGACGCCCTGATCGTTTTCTCACGTAAGTCCGTCATGGGGCTCGCGTCGTATCTCGGGAGCGTGGGCGTGGACGCCGCGGTGATCTACGGGGCGCTGCCGTACGAGGCGCGCCGCGAGCAGGTCAAACTATTCAACACGGGCGTGAAGAAAGTCGTGGTGGCGACGGACGCGATCGGCATGGGGCTGAACCTCCCGATCCGCCGGATCGTCTTTGCCGAGTCGGAAAAGTTCGACGGGCACGTGCGCCGTCCGCTGCGGACGGGCGAGATCAAGCAGATCGCGGGACGCGCGGGGCGCTATGGCATCTACGACACGGGCTACGTCCGGGTGCTGTCGGACGGCGAGGATTTCGAGGAAAAGCTGGCGGCGGAGCCGGCGACGGTGCATATCGCGCCGGTGAATTTCCCGGAATCGCTGATCGGGCGCGGCGTTGACACGGTCAAGATCATCTCCGAATGGGCGGCGCGGCCGCTCTCGGAGTCGAACGAGCTGTTCCAGAAAGCGGATATGACGCCGGTGCTCCGGAAACTTGAGCTTCTGCCGCGCCTGCACGGCGGGCGGGAGTACAGCGAGAAGGACAAGTACATTCTCTCGACGATGCGCTTCGAGGACGACAACCGCGACCTGCTCGCGCTGTGGCGGCGGCTCTGCGTGGATTACTCGAAGGGCTATTTCTCGGGCGGCGACGTGCCGGACAAGCTCATCCCGCCGGACGCGAAGAACGCCGATCTCGCGGAGCT
This sequence comes from Clostridia bacterium, assembly GCA_024404475.1. GTDB lineage: Bacteria > Bacillota > Clostridia > Oscillospirales > CAG-272 > JAKSPV01. Next base: position 5,498 of record JAKSPV010000053.1, read on the forward strand.
CGAGCTGCAGTACAAGCGGCTCGATCTGTTCCACCAGTTCTGCGAGCGCACGGACTCGGCCTGCAACGAAACGCTCTACCGCGCGGCGCGCCTGCGCGTCGTGAACAAGATCAACGCCCTGCTCGCGGAGAGCAAGGACGGCTGGCAGAAGGTCTGCCGTGAGTGCGGCCGCCGCCTGCCGTGGGACTACCCCTTCGGCGTCTGCGACAAGTGCTTCCACCGCACGTGGCGGAGATAAGGGGCCGGGGGCGGACGCGGGGGACTTTTGCAAAAGTCCCCCTGCACCCCGAAAAACTTAAAAAGTTTTTCGACATCACCAATATCGACACCGCGTCCCTGACGGGATGCGGTTTTTTCGGAGCACATAAAGTTCTCCGCCGTGTCCCCGCCCCCTTGCAAAGCACGCCGGAACGTGGTATACTGTGAAAAAGAATGACCGCTATATGAGGTGCAGAATGAATTACCGTACCGAACACGATTCGATGGGCGAGGTCGCAGTCCCCGCCGACAGATACTGGGGCGCGCAGACCGAGCGTTCCCGCAACAATTTCAAGATCGGCGCCGGCCGCGAGACGATGCCTCCCGAGATCATCCGCGCATTTGGCTATCTGAAAAAAGCCGCCGCGCTGGCGAACGCGGAGCTCCGCCCCGAGAAAATGACCTCCGAGAAATGCGCCGCGATCGCCGGCGCCGCCGACGAGGTGATCTCCGGAGCGCTCGCCGGGCACTTCCCGCTCGTCATCTTCCAGACCGGCAGCGGCACGCAGTCCAACATGAACGCGAACGAAGTCATCGCCCGCCGCGGCAGCGAGATCGCCGGGAAACCGGGGCTTCTCCACCCGAACGATGACGTCAACATGAGTCAGTCCTCGAACGACACGTTTCCGACCGCGATGCACGTTGCCGCAACACTGATCCTCCGCGAGCGCGTGATCCCCGCGATCGACGTGCTGTCCGCCACGCTCCGCCGGCTTGAAAAAGAGAACGAAGACGTGGTCAAGAGCGGTCGCACGCATCTCCAGGACGCGACGCCGATCCGCTTCTCGCAGGAGATCTCCGGCTGGCGCGCCGCGCTCGAACGCGACCGCGAGATGATCGTTCTCGCACTCGATCCGCTCTCTCACCTTGCCCTCGGCGGCACCGCCGTCGGCACCGGGCTCAACGCGCCGCGTGGCTTTGACGTCCTCGCGGCGGAGAAGATCACGAAACTGACCGGCTGCCCCTTCCGCACCGCGGAGAACAAATTTCAGGCGCTGACGTCGAAGGACGAGCTCGTCTTCGCGCACGGCGCACTCAAAGCGCTCGCCGCCGACCTCTGGAAAATGGCGAACGACGTGCGCATGCTTGCCTCGGGCCCGCGCTGCGGCCTCGGCGAGATCACGATCCCCGCGAACGAGCCCGGCTCGTCGATCATGCCCGGCAAGGTCAACCCGACGCAGTGCGAATCCGTGACGATGGTCGCCGTGCAGGTCATGGGCAATGACGCCGCGATCGGCCTCGCCGCCTCGCAAGGCAACTTCCAACTCAACGTGTTCATGCCCGTTCTTGCCGACAATTTCCTGCGCTCCGCGCGCCTGCTCGCCGATTCGATGCTCTCCTTTAACGAGCACTGCGTCTCCGGCATCACGGCAAACCGCGAGAAGATGCACGAGAATCTTCACCGCTCCTTGATGCTCGTGACGGCGCTGAACCCCTACATCGGCTACGAGAACGCGGCGAAGGTCGCGCACCTCGCGTTTGAAGAAAACCTGTCGCTCCGCGACGCGTGTCTGAAACTCGGCTTTCTTTCGGCCGAACGTTTCGACGAAGTATTCCACCCCGAAAACATGGCCTGACGGCTGAGAAATGAGGATATACATAAAATGACGATCCGTGAAGAATCCCTGCAGAAACATTACGAATGGGGCGGCAAGATCGAAGTGGTCTCCCGCGTTCCCGTTGAAGACAGACGCGACCTTTCCCTCGCGTACACGCCCGGCGTGGCGGAGCCCTGCCTCGAGATCCAGAAGAATTACGACCTCTCCTTTGATCTGACGCGCCGCTCCAACCTCGTGGCGGTCATCACCGACGGCACGGCAGTGCTCGGCCTCGGCGACATCGGCCCGGAGGCCGGCATGCCGGTCATGGAGGGCAAATGCGCGCTGTTCAAGACGTTCGCCGACGTGGACGCGTTCCCGATCTGCGTCCGGACGAAGGACGTGGACGAGCTCGTGCGGACGATCTGGCTGATCTCCGGCTCGTTCGGCGGCATCAACCTCGAGGACATCGCGGCACCGCGGTGCTTCGACGTAGAGAAGCGGCTGAAGGAACTCTGCGACATCCCGGTCTTCCACGACGACCAGCACGGCACGGCGATCGTAGTCGCCGCGGCGCTGATCAACGCGCTCAAGATCGTGAACAAAAAGATGGACGAGATCCGCGTCGTCATCATGGGCGCAGGCGCAGCGGGCTGCGCGATCGGCAAGTTGCTTTGCAGCTTCGGCGTCAAGGATATGATGCTCGTCAACCGCAAGGGGATCGTCTCGGAGGACAACGAGGGCATGAGCCCGATGCTCGCTGAGCTTGCTTCGATGACGAACCGCGAGAAGAAACACGGCACGCTCGCCGACGCGATGGTCGGCGCAGACGTCTTCATCGGCGTTTCCGCCCCCGGCATCGTGACGGAGGACATGGTACGCTCGATGGCAAAGGACGCGATCGTGTTCCCGATGGCAAACCCGACGCCGGAGATCATGCCCGACCTCGCCAAGGCCGCCGGTGCGCGCATCGTCGGCACGGGCAGAAGCGACTTCCCGAACCAGATCAACAACGTGCTCGCGTTCCCGGGCATCTTCCGCGGCGCTCTCGACTGCCGCGCGTCCTGCATCAATGAGGAAATGAAGGTCGCCACGGCGCTCGCGCTCGCGTCGCTGATCCCCGAGAACGAACTGAACGAGGACAACATCATCGTCCCGGCGCTCAACAAGGACGTCGCGCCCGTCGTCGCCGCCGCCGTCATTGAGGCCGCCCGCAAGACCGGCGTTGCGAGAAAGTAAGAAGGATGCGCAAGGGGTGCTTTTGCAAAAGCACCCCTTGGCCCCGAAAAACTTGAAAAAGGTTTTCGATCTCACCAATATCGGAATACAAAAAAGAGGACGCAAAGCGTCCTCTTTTTTTGGCTGGGCCAGCTGGATTTGAACCAGCGGATACAGGAGTCAAAGTCCTGTGCCTTACCCCTTGGCGATGGCCCACTGTGCGCATATTATAGCACCGATCGGTCTGCTTGTCAACGGTCAGAACAGCGCGGCCGCGCCGTACGTGATGAGCGATGTGATGACGGCTGCCGCCAGAACGCCTGCCGCGATCGCGGGCACGGCGACCTTGGCACGGATGTCAAAAACGCGCGCGACAAGCGCGCCCGTCCACGCGCCCGTTCCGGGCAGCGGGATAGCGACGAGGAGAAAGAGGCCGAAGACCTCCGATTTATACAGTTTCTCGCCTTTCTTGGCGGCGCGGTCTTTCAGCCACGCGACGAGTTTCGCGCCGCGCTTCGAATGTTTTTCCAGGAATGCGAAGACCTGCTTCAAAAACAGCAGAATGAACGGCACGGGAAAAAGGTTGCCGATGACGGACACGATGATGACCGGCCAGAGCGGCAGTCCGCTCGCGACACCGAGCGGGATCGCGGC
>JAKSPV010000054.1 GCA_024404475.1 Clostridia bacterium
CCTTCGGCGGCTGCGAGATTGCGGGCAAAACGCTCGGCATCATCGGGCTCGGTGCAATCGGCCGTCTTGTGGCCGAGGCAGCCGGCGCGCTCGGCATGCACGTCGTCGGATGTGGCCCGTTCCTGTCGCCGGAGCGGCGCGATGCCCTGCCGCCGATGGACGTCGTCAACACGTTCGACGAGGTGTTTGCCGCGGCGGACTATCTGACGCTCCACGTCCCGGCAACGCCGGACACGAAGGGACTCATCTCGTCGGCATCCATCGCCAAGATGAAGCCGGGCGTCCGTCTTCTGAACCTTGCGAGAGCCGATCTCGCCGTGGCAGCGGATGTAAAAGAAGCGCTTGCAGCCGGCAAGGTCGCCGTCTACGTCACGGACTTCCCGACCGAGGAAACGGTCGGTGTGCCCGGGATCATTGCGATCCCACACCTCGGTGCATCTACCGAGGAAAGCGAGGACAACTGCGCCGTGATGGCCGCAGGCGAGCTCCGCGATTACCTTGAAAACGGCACAATCCGCTGCAGCGTGAACTTCCCCGTTGCCGAAGCGCCCCGCAAGGGCGGCCGCATCGTTGTGCTCGGGCGTGCCGGAACCGCTCTCGGCGAAAAGGTCGGTTCTGCTGTCAAAGCGACCGTCACATCGTTCGAGGGCAAAACGACTGCCGTCGTTTACGCCGATTACGACGGCGAAATTCCGGAGGGAGATGCCGAGGCACTTGCTGCCATCGACAGCGCCGTCCGCATAAGAGAGTTATCCTGAAATCTCTATAAAAAACAAGGAGCCATTGTCATGAACATCAGCATCATCAAAGAGTACAATGAAAACGGTTTTCTCCTGCACGTCGCGGAATTTCCGGGTGCGTACACGCGCGGGAAAGTTTTCCCCGAAGCCGTCGCCAAGATCCCGACCGAAGTCCGCCGCTACGAGCTGTGGTGCGGTCTTGAACCGGACACGACGTTCTGCATGAAATTCGTCGAGGAAAAGAAATCCGCTCTGAACGTGTCGGACGCCGATTCCGACGTCCTGTTTGAGAGCGAACGCGAGCCGCTGACGCGCGAGGAATACGAAGCACTGAAAGCACTCTGCCTCCGCAGCGCAGACGATTTTCTGACGCTTTACAGCGCCGTTTCCGACAAATCGAAAGTACTCCGCGAGCCGCGCGACACGTTCTACGGCAAGTGCCCGTCCACTGCGGACGAGATCTACGCGCACGCCGCCGGTATATGCGGTTACTACTTTGGTGAGATCGGAGTCGATGCCGGAAATGCCGGTGATATCGCCGAGAGCCGCAAGGCCGCTTTCGAGGCACTCGAAAAAACGCCCGATTTCCTCGAAAACAAAATATTCGTCGGGAAAGACGGTGAGGAGTGGACGCTCCGCAAGATCTGCCGCCGCTTCGTCTGGCACGACAGAATCCACGCAAAGTCGCTCTACCGTCTCGTGACTGCCGCCGAGGGCGCCGATGCCCTGCCCGATCCGTTCTGCTTCGGCAAAGCGGCGTTCGAGTACAACATGACCACATTTATCTGATCGTTCATACCGTGCCAAAATAAAAGCCCCGCCGAAGAGGTCTTCTCTTCGGCGGGTGTTTTTTATAGCCAGATCTTGTCAATATAATTCGAGTTTGCAGTCATGACCGGAATTATTACAATCGGGCGTAATTTTCATAACAGCAAAAACGAATTCTTCGCCAAGTTCCACTCTGGATGTATCAGTTTTCAAAAATTACCGTGTGATCTTTCTTGCTTCGAGGTAGTAGCGCTTGCTCCGCGCCTCACCCATCGAGAACGTCTTGCGCGGGAGCGTACCGTTTGCCGTAACGTACGGGAACAGTTTCTCTTTTCCCATACCGTCGAGAAGGAAACCGACGGCGCCGTCGCCTGCGGCAAGGGCGCGGAGCGACGCTTCATCGTGGATATAGTCACATTTCACGCCTTTGTGTGACGCGACGTAACGGTCGATGAAGTTCTGCAGCGTGCCAACCGTCAGCGCGTGATCCGGACTCGTAAATGCGCGCGTTTCTTCGGCGTCACCGAAGACGCACGTTACGGTCTGCCCGACTGCCGCAGGAGCGGTAGCGCTGCGGAATGCGGCGAGAAAATCTTCCCTGTCAGCGCCGAGAACGACGCGGTAGATCGGCTCGAAGACGAGTGCCTCATCGCTGAGTGCAACGATCTCACAGAGTGCCCAACGCGCCGGATGATCGAGTGCAGCGTCGCCGAGCGACGCTTTGAGCGATTCGTAATGGGCCTTTGCCGCGGCAAGTGAATGGTTGCCGTCGCCCATCGCGTACACGACGCCGCCGGCGTGTTTCTTTTCATATACCGCGATCTTTCCGAGCATCTTGTCGAGCGGTGCGCCCGTGAGAAGATATCCCTTCGCGGCGCCGCCGCCCTGCATCAGCGGAAAATCGTAAACGCACGGCAACTCGTCCCGCAAAGAACGCACCGACTCGATGACGTCGCCGTCTTTGTCGTCGATAAGGATCATAATGTGCGGCAGTTCCAGCGGTGCCGCGGCGCGGATCGCCTGACGAGGCGGGATGCGCTCAACAACGGTCGCCTCCGTCGCACGGACGGGAGACACAGCACCCTTCGCGTAGTCATATGCTTCAAGGTCGATCTTGCCGACGAGGCCGCGGCGCACTTTGCCGTCCGGCAGCGTGCGTTCCAGGTAGATCATGCTGTTTTCGTAAGTACGGAGAGCCGCTTCTGCCGCAGCCATTGCCGCGGGGATACCGGCGCCGTGCGACGCTTCCTTTTCCGTGCCGAGATAGGCCTCGGGAAGAAAGAGCGAAAGCGTCGTCATCTGCCCTGCCGCTGCCTTTTCCGCCTCTGCCCAGTATTCGGGCTCAGAGGTGAACTGATCGCAGGCGATCGCCGCCCACGCGCTCCAGCGCGGGTCGTTCGCGGCGTAGTCAGGCAAGAGAATATCGGCGGGAGAAAAAATCGTTTTTTCCATGGAAGCGGCTCCTTGTTTTATCATTGCGTCCATTATACACGACGGCGGCCGCTTTGTCAATTCCGGGGACGCGACGACGCGGCTTTTTCTTGCATTTCCGACAAAAGTGTGCTATAATGATCCTGATTTTAGTTTTACCGAGGTGAACGCTATGTGGGGACCTGCCGGGCACGAGGAAATGCGGCAGAAGATGCAGATTCCGAAGCCCAAAAAGCTCAGCGAAGTTCCGTCCTATCTCCGGCGTCTTGTCGGCGGCTTTTTCTACCGTCTTTTCTATATTTTCCGCCTTGTCTGGGAGGCGAAGCCGTATATTCTGTTCGTGATGATCTTTCACGCACTCTTTTCCGGTTTTGCGCCCGTTTTCAACGCCTATCTCGGCAAGTGGCTTCTGGACGCGCTGTCCGAAGTCATTACCGGTGCAGCGATCGGCGTGCAAACCATCGAGTGGGGCGAGATCCTCTGGCTCATGATCGCGCAGTGCCTATTCCTTTTCATCATCGGCATGGAACAGATCCTGAACTCCACGATCACGTCGCTTGCCGGCGAGCTCGTCGCTAATCACATCAAGCTGAAGATCATCGAAAAATCGAAAGAAGTCGATCTTGCCAGTTTCGACAACCCCGACTTCTACGAAAAACTGGAGAACGCCTCGCGTGAGGCGGGCATGCGCCCGATCAGCATCCTCAACGCAACGTTCAGCGTGATCAGCGCACTCATCCAGATCGTCTCATTCGTCATCATCATCGTCAAGATCAGCGTCTGGGCGCCCGTTGTGATCGTGCTCGTCGCGCTTCCGACCGCGTTCATCAATTTCATCTACCGGCAGAAGAACTTCCGCTACATCCGTCATCATTCGCTGGAACGCCGGCAAATGAACTATTACAGCAACCTGATCATCGACAAGGACCTCGTTAAGGAAGTCCGCCTCTACGACCTTTCCGACACGTTCACCGACCGATTCAAAATAGCATTCCGCGAGTATTTCACCGGCATGAAGAAAATCATTCTCGGCGAAGCCGGCTGGCACGCGGGCATCACGGTGGCGCGTCAGGGTGCAAACTGTGCCCTGTTCCTTTACATCGCATGGAAAGTCTATAACGGCGTCCTGATGATCGGCGATTACTCGCTTTACACCGGTGCGCTCAACTCCGTCGCCGGCTGCGTCAACTCGATCATCGCGACGACCGGTACGATCTACGAAGGTACGCTGTTCATCAACAACATGATCGACTTTATGAACGAGAAACAGACGATCGTTCCCATCATTGACAATCCGCTTCACATCAACCGCCACACGGCGCACACGATCGACTTTGTGGACGTGTCGTTCCACTACCCGGGCGGCAGCGGACGCATGGTCATCGACCACCTCAACCTGCACATTGACGCCGGCGACACAATCGTCCTCGTCGGCCTCAACGGCGCCGGCAAGACGACGCTTCTGAAACTGCTCACCCGTCTCTATGATCCCACGGAAGGCGTCATCCTTCTGGACGGCGAAGACATCCGGAAATACGACACGAAGGAACTCTACCAGATGTTCGGCGTGATCTTCCAGGATTACGGCAAATATGCCTTCACCGTCGAGGAAAACATTTCTTTCGGCGAGATCAGCCGCGAACTCGATCACGATGAAATCGTACACGCCGCCGAGCAGAGCGACGCGGACGAATTCATCCGCCGTCTTCCCGACGAATACGACACGCCGCTGATGCGATATTTCTCCAAGGACGGTATCGAGCTGTCCGGCGGTCAGTGGCAGAAGCTCGCGATCGCACGCGCGTTCTATTCGGACAGCGATTTTCTGATCCTCGACGAACCGACGGCGTCGCTTGACGCACTTGCCGAGCAGGAAGTCTTCCGTGAATTCGACGAGCTCCGCAAAGATAAAACGACGATCTTCGTGTCACACCGTCTGTCCAGCGCCACGATGGCGACGAAAGGCGTCGTGTTGGAGAACGGACGGAGCGAGGAAGAGGGCACGCACGAGGAATTGCTCCGCCGCGGCGGACGTTACTGTGAGCTCTTCATGGCGCAGGCAAGCCGGTACATGGCCGGTACCGAAAGTCTCGGCGACACCGCCGATACGGATAACAATAACAGAACTCCGGCACCTGACGGAGGTATCTGACCGACAATTTTCCGTTTCGCATAAAAAAAGCGCTGTCAAAGGGCTATTTCTCCGCATTTCCCCCATTGACATTTGCCGATCGGTTTCATATAATGGAGTATATTTGTATTCTCTTACGCGAGGGGTGTTTCTCTTGGCTATCAAATCTCCTGTCTGCGGCGAAAACGTGAAGGTCGTCAAGTTCGGCGGCTCCTCTCTCGCCGACGCCGCGCATTTCAAACAGGTACGCGATATCATTCTTGCCGACCCGACAAGACGCTTTGTCGTCCCGTCGGCGCCCGGCAAGCGTTTTCCCGGCGACTCGAAAGTCACCGATATGCTTTACGACTGCTATACGATCGCCGCGTCCGGCGGCAACTTTGACGAGGCGTTCTCCCGCATCACGGCACGTTACGTCGATATCATCGACGGGCTCGGTCTCACCCTCGATCTTTCGGATGAGTTCGAGAGCATCAAGAGCGCGATCCGCAATCATGCGGGACGCGACTTCGCCGCGAGCCGCGGTGAATACCTGAACGGCATCGTTCTTGCCGCTTATCTCGGTTTCGACTTCATCGACGCCGCTTCCGTCATCTGTTTTGCCGACAACGGCACGTTTGACGCCCGCTGCACGAACACGCTTCTTTCCGCGGAACTGGCACAGCACAAGTGCGCCGTCATCCCCGGTTTCTACGGTTCGATGCCGAACGGCACGCTCAAAACGTTCTCCCGCGGCGGCTCCGATATCACGGGCTCCATCGTTGCCCGCGCCTCCGAGGCGGCTCTGTACGAGAACTGGACGGACGTCTCCGGCTTTTTGATGGCCGATCCGCGCATCATCCCGTCGCCGCTCGGCATCAAGACGATCACCTACCGGGAGCTTCGCGAGCTTTCCTACATGGGTGCGACCGTCCTGCACGAAGACTCGATCTTCCCTGTCCGCTTCGCGGGCATCCCGATCAACATCCGCAACACGAACGAGCCCGAAGCACCCGGCACAATGATCCTGCCAACCTCCGATGAGTTCGACACGGAGCATATCATCACCGGCATCGCCGGCAAAAAGGGATTCTGCGTCGTCAACATCGAAAAAGACATGATGAACTCCGAGGTCGGTTTCGGCCGCAAGGTCCTCGAAGTCCTGGAGCACGAGGGCGTCTGCTTCGAGCACCTGCCGTCCGGTATCGACACGATGAGCATCGTTCTGAACGAGACCGAACTGGAAGGTCACAAAGACCGCATCGTCAGCGGCATCTGCCGCACGGTCGATCCCGATTCCGTCAGCATTGAAAGCGGGCTCGCGCTGCTCGCCGTTGTCGGACGCGGCATGGTCAAGACGCCCGGTACCGCCGCGCGCGTCTTCAGTGCCATCGCGAACGCCGGCATCAACATCAAGATGATCGACCAGGGCTCGAGCGAGCTGAGCATCATCGTCGCCGTCGCCGAAAACGAGCTCGAAAAAGCGCTCCGCGCGATCTACGAAGAATTTGTCAGAGCATAAAGAAAGCAGCGGCAAAGAGGGATCTTCCCCGTTTGTCGCTGCCTTTTTTAAAACGCTCAGTTGCCGCGGATATGAAGCGGAAGCTCCTCGCCGCCTAGGATATGGAAATGCAGGTGCATGACGCTCTGCCCCGCGTCCGGGCCGCAGTTCGAGATGACGCGGTAGCCGCTTTCACAGCCGGCCATGCGGGCGATCTCCGGGATCTTCTCGAAGATCCTGGCGACGACGGCGCTGTTTTCCGCCGTGATCTCGTCCATCGAGCCGATATGCTGCTTCGGGACAACGAGCACATGGACTTTCGCTTCAGGGCTGATGTCGCGGAAAGCGTACATATAATCATCTTCGTACACTTTGCCGGACGGGATCTCGCCGGCAACGATCTTACAAAACAGGCAATCCATTTTATTCTCCCCCTTTGTTTTCTGTGTCCATCTTATCACACTTTTCACAAAAATGCAAGACGAGGCAAAAGATGCTGAAAGTTTTTGATATCCATACGCACACCTATCCCGAGGCGATCGCCGCGCGCGCCGTTGACTCACTCGGAAAGTTCTATGAGTTCGACGTCGAGGGCGAAGGCACTTACACGCACCTCTCCTCGCAGGCAGCGGCGAACAACGTCTGCGGCTACCTGCTCTTCTCCGTTGCCACGAACGCGCATCAGGTGGAAAAGGTCAACGATTCGATCGCCGCGCTCGCCGCAAAATCACGAGCGGATGGTTTTCTCACCGTCGGCTTCGCCGGGATGCATCAGGATTTTCCGAACTTCGCGGCTGAGATCGACAGAGCCGAGCGGCTCGGGCTTTGCGGCGTCAAGATCCACCCCGACATCCAGGGCGTCAACATTGACGACGTGCGGCTGATGCGGCTCTACGAGCTTCTGGAGGGGCGTATGCCTGTCTATTTTCATATCGGCGACAACCGGCCGGAATATCAGTTTTCCTCGGCAGATCGGCTCGCACGCGTCCTTGAGCGTTTTCCGAAGCTCGAGGTCGTCGCGGCACACCTCGGCGGCTACAAGTCGTGGGAGAATGCGGAGAAATATCTTGTCGGGCGTCCGAACGTATGGTACGACACTTCCTCCGCTCTCTGGGCGATGACGCCGGAAAGAGCCACCGAGCTGATCCGCATGCTCGGCACCGACCGCGTGATGTTCGGCACGGATTATCCCGTCAAGAATACCGCGGGCGAGCTCGCGCGCTTCGACCGTCTCGATCTCTCCGAAGCGGAGCGGCAGGCAATCCTTTGGGACAACGCCGTGCGCTTTCTGCATCTGGAGGACAAAGACGTATGACGCTTTCGGAAACGATACGCGACAGCTCGCTGTGGGACACGCTGCGGCACGAAGTACGTCCGATCGTCCTCTACGGCACCGGCAACGGCGGCGACAAGATCGTGGACGAACTTCTGCGGCGCGGCATACCGCTTTCAGGCGTTTTCGCGAGTGACGGCTTCGTCCGAAGCCGCGCGTTCCGCGGTTTTCCCGTCGAGTCGCTCGACGGGATCACGAAACGCCTCGGAGATGACCTTGTGATCCTTCTGGCGTTCGGCTCCTCGCGGGCAGACGTCATGGAGCAGATCGAAAAGATCGCGGAGCGCTACACGCTCCTTGTGCCCGAGGTGCCGCTCATCGGCGGCCATGTATTCGACCGGGATTATTTCGAAGCGCACGACGCGGAGTTGTCTGCACTGTATACAGCCCTGGCCGACGAGGAGGCCCGCGCGCTGCTCGAAGACATGATCCGCTACCGACTGACCGGACGGCCAGAATATCTACAACGGACGGAGCCGTTTGAAACGTCGCTCCGCACGCTGATCCGGACGGACAGCCTCGAAACCGTACTTGACGGCGGCGCGTTCACGGGCGATACCGTGCGCATTTTCGGCGAAACGTTTCCGGCACTCCGCGAGGTAGATGCCGTGGAGCCGGACGCGCACAGCTTTGCGAAGCTCTCTGCGTACGCGGCGGAGGAGCGGCGGTTTGCGGTACATCCGCGAAACGGTATCCTTTGGTGCAAAACGGGGACCGTTCCTTTCCGCACGGCAGGCAGCCGCGGCTCAGGCATCGGCGCCGCCGCGAAGCGGCAAAAGGAAACGGAAGCCGCATCGTTTACGGCGGACGAACTCGGGCTCCACCGGATCGATCTTGTCAAACTCGACGTGGAGGGTGCGGAACGCGAGGCGCTGCGCGGAGCGGGAACCGTGATCCGGCGCGACCGTCCCGTTCTCTGTGTTTCGCTCTATCACAGGACGGACGACCTCTTCGCGCTGCCCGAGACGCTGCGGAAA
>JAKSPV010000055.1 GCA_024404475.1 Clostridia bacterium
ACCCGCCACCTCCACCTTGGCAAGGTGGCGCTCTACCAAATGAGCTAAATCCGCGAATGGTGCCTCCGGTCGGAATCGAACCAACGACACGGAGATTTTCAGTCTCCTGCTCTACCAACTGAGCTACAAAGGCATGTGCAGCCATTGTTCTCACAATGGCTGCTTTGGCGACCGAGATGGGACTCGAACCCACGACCTCTAGCGTGACAGGCTAGCGTTCTAACCAACTGAACTACTCGGCCATAATGATGGTGGGAACAACAGGGCTCGAACCTGTGACCCTCTGCTTGTAAGGCAGATGCTCTCCCAGCTGAGCTATGCTCCCTTCGTCCGCGAAGGGGGCTCCCCTGAGCGGCTTGTTCATTATATCATAGCACTTTTTGTTTGTCAACAGTTTTTTTCAGATTTTCGGAAAAAATTTCGGAGCCCCGAAACGCCTTTATTTCAGGGCTCTTGCGGCTACCTGCCACCGTTCGTCTGTGTCGGACGCCGGCGATTTCCCGTCCGCAGAGAAGAAGCCGAGGACTTCGAACCCCGCTTTTTCGAGGTGTGACCGGAGCTGACGCATCGTGTAAAGCCGCTCGCGCTCGACGGTGTCGCGCCGCGTATAGGTGCCGTCCGGCTGCTCCTCGAAGACGGTCAGCCAGAAGTCGCAGATGCCGGACTTCCCGTGAAAATCGTTGCGCCACGCGCAGACGGCGCCCTCGTCTTCGAGGACGTAATCGTGCCCGGCGTAGCTCTCGCGGAATTTCCGCGGGGTGTTGACGTCGAAGAGAAACAGCCCGTCCGGCTCGAGGAACAGATGCACGAGCGAGAAGCACCGGTCGAGCGCGGCGTTCGTCGTGAGGTGTCCCACGCAGTCGAGGCAGGAGACGGCGGCGTCAACGGTGCCGTACAGTTCGAAGTCGGTCATGTCCTGCCCGAGCCAGAGGATTGAGGAAATGCCCTCTTTGGCGGCTCTTTCGTGCGCGACGGCGAGCATGTCGTCCGACGAATCGAGCCCGGTCATGTCGTACCCGCGCCGGGCGAGTTCGAGCGTCATCGAGCCGGTGCCGCAGCCGAGGTCAAGGACGGATTCGATCTTTTTCTTGCCGAAGCGGCGGAAAGCGTCCTCGTAAAAGTCCGCGAAAGCGCCGTGATCGACGTCGCGGTTGAGCTTATCGTATACGCGTGCGAGTGCGTCGTAGCCGGTCATGTGGTTTCCTCCTTGTCGGATGCATCGGGGAAAAAAAGTGCGGAAAAGTCCGCCGCGGTCATGCCGGCGACGGCGCCGCCGACGAGATCGTCCGTGAGTACATCGTCGAGCGCCGCTTTTTCAAGCCGGCAGCCGAGAAGTGCCGCTTCGAGCGTCCCGACGGGACGCGTGCCGAAGAAATCGCCGGTGACGGAGACGGCAGTCAAAACGCCGTGCTCCGCGGAGAACGCGAGCGTCACGGAGCCGAACGGGAAGCGCTTCTTCCGGCTGACCTCGTACGATTTCGATTCGCCGAAGTTCCACGCCCACGTCGCGTATTTCGCGTCGCGGAGCGCCGCGATGCTTTGCATTTCGTCCCCCGACAGCGGGCGGCAGTCGGCGCCCTCGCCGAGGGCTTTGCCGAGGGCATCCATGAAGCCGAGAACGTCGCGGGGGCCGGTATACGTTTCGATCGCGGCGATGTTGCAGACGCGGCTTTTGACGCTTCCGACGCCTTTCGAGGCGAGTTTTGCGGGGTCGGCGCGGAGGACGCCCGTCATGCGGGAGATGTCGGCGCTGAACAGGAGCGTGCCGTGGTGGAGGAGCCGCTCGGTACCGTCCGGCGCGCGCATGACGCACTGGGCGTTGCCGGAGATCTTTCTGCCGCCTGCGAGAATGTCGTTCCGGCCGCTCCGCTCGGCGGGGATGCCCATGACGCGGAGCGCCCTGACGACGGGCTCCAAAAAGCGCGCGAAGTCGAGTGTGGAGGCGGGTGCCGCGTCGGTCAGGAAGGTGAAATTGACGTTGCCGAGGTCGTGGAACACGGCGCCCCCGCCGGTGAGCCGGCGGCAGACGGTGATCTTCTCGCGCTCGGCGTAGCCGACGTCAAGCTCGGCGTAGGCGTTCTGGTTGCGCCCGATGATGACGGACGGCGCACCGCGCCAGAGGAGGCACACGTCCTCGTGCGAGGACAGGAGCAAAAACTCCTCCGCGGCGAGATTCCACGCGGGATCTGTGTACGGTAGAACGGCAAATCGCATGACACGCCTCCTGCCCCTTGCGCCGGGGCGGCTGTTGTGGTAGAATATAGAAAAAAGGGAAGGTGAGGTGATCCCCGTGCGATACGACACGGTGTTTTTCGATCTCGACGGGACGGTGACCGATCCCGGCATCGGCATCACGAACTCCGTCCGGCACGCGCTCGCGTACTGGGGCATCACGGAGCCCGACCGCGCGGCGCTGTATCCGTTCATCGGGCCGCCGCTGAAAGAGTCGTTCCTCAAATACTACGGCATCACGGACGGCGACGAGGCGGTGCGGCGCTACCGGGAGTACTACGCCGACAGGGGGATCTTCGAGAACGAGGTCTACCCCGGCATCCCGGAGCTTTTGCAAGATCTGCGCGCCGCCGGCGCAAAGATCTGTCTTGCAACGTCGAAGCCCGAACTTTTCGCCGAAAAGATCCTCGTCCACTTCGGGCTCCGGGACTGTTTCGATGTCGTGACCGGCGCGACGATGGACGAGCGGCTCGTGGAAAAAGCGGACGTTCTCCGCGAGGCGATGCGCCGCGCGAATGCTGATCCGCGCCGGAGCGTCATGGTCGGCGACCGACGGCACGACGTGCTCGGCGCCGCTGCCTGCGGCATCCCCGCGATCGGCGTGACGTACGGCTACGGCTCACGGGAGGAACTCCTCGCCGCCGGCGCCGCTGCCCTCGCCGCAAGCCCGGGTGAGGTTTTGCGGGGGCTTCTTGCAAGAAGCCCACATACCCCCAAGAACATTTGAACACTTTTCGGCTTTCCCAATATAGAAACTGCATCCTCACTGGGGTGCAGTTTTTTACGGATACGCACCCGAACGACCTGCACGGACGAAATTGGTGATGCAGGAAAAGTTTTAAGGTTTCTGGGGGTCTGGGGGCTTCTTGCAAGAAGCCCCCAGCGCGTCCCCTACTTCTTCTCGGCTTCGGCTTGCTGCTTCGTGAAGACGAGGAGTTTGCCGCTGAGGAAGTTGATGAGGATGACGATGGCGAGAACGGGGAATTTCGCGACGGAGTCGGGGACGCCGATCCATTCGACGAAGACGATCAGGAGGATCGTTTCGAGAAGCTGGCCGACGAGGCGGGCGCCGACGAACATAATGAATTGATAGATGCGGTTCCACGCGCCGTGTGTTTCGTTATGGTAGACGAAGCGCTTGTTCGTGTCGTAGGCGACGATGACGGCGAGAATGAAGCCGATGTTGTCCGCGATCGCGTAGTGGACGCCCGCGAGGAAGACGAGCAGGTAATAGACCGCGAACTGCACGGCGGCGGTGAGGAAGCCGAACAGCATGTAGTCGATGTACTCGCGGTACTTCCGGTAGAGCGGGATTTTCAGCAGTTTTTCCTGCACGCACCCGAAAAGCCGCTCGGTCAGCCGGCCGAGCCAGCGGAAGAAGCGCGAAACGGCGTTCACCGCGATGACGATCACGAGCCGGAGCACCTCGAGCGCCTTGTAGATGCCGCCGAAGAAACGCGCGGCGGCGGAGCGGAGTTTAGCTTCCACAGGGCACCTCCTCTCCGCAGAGGGCGGCGAGGCCGTCCCGGTCAAGGAGCAGATTGACGGCGGCGAGGAGAGCGGGCGCCGTCATGCCGGCCGGCAGACCGAGCTTTTCACCGAGCGCGTCGCGCGCGGCAGCGGAGCCGGGCTTCCCCGTGAGGCCGAATTCGTAAAAGTCCGTTTTCGTGATCCCGCCGACGGGGCGCACGGCGCCCTCGCCGTTTTGCTCGCCCGTTGCGGGGTCGATGCCGCGTGCTTCGGCGAAGCGGAGGAGAACACCGCGGAGCGTTTCGCCGTCGATGCCCTCGACACCGAGGACGCCCTCCTTCGAGGGCTGCGCCTTGCGGCGCTCCTTGCCCGGCACGCGCGGGACGTAGAGATGGTGGATCTTCTCGGGCGGGATCGCGCCGGAAAGATAGCGGCGAATGACTTTGCCCGCACCGTCGGGGTCGGTCATAACGACGATGCCCCGCTCGCCGGCGAGCCGGCGGATCAGAGAAAGCCGCTCCGCGCTGCGGAAGACGCCGAAGCCGTCCGTGCGGATGATGCAGCCGTCAAAAACGTCGGCGAGACGGATCGCGTCGTATTTGCCCTCGACGACGACGGGCATGCCGAGACGGATCTTGTCCATGGCTTTCTCCTTTCTTGATCTTTTGCGCTGCGCGGTATGTTCAAAAGTTTTCGCCCGCCTTTTTCAAAAGGCGGCGCCCGCCGCGCAGGCGAGCCCCGTCCGCAGACGGGCGGCGTGTTCTTTTGCAGAGCTTTTCTTTGCGCCTCTATGGTCAAAGAAAAGCGACGAGGATTTTTCAGTTACTCAATTCCGTAAGTGCTCCCGTACGGGAGAAGAACGCTTATGTTAAGGGAAGTAATCATAGGGGAGACCGCGGCGGTCAACTCCGCTTCGCTCCGATGACCAATTTCCGCGTTCCCCCCTTAGACTCCTTCCCTTAACGATCCCATCCACTCACCCTCTTCCGAGGCGTTCGTACGGCTTGACTATGGCGTTTGGCGAGAACTGTTTGGCGAGTGCGGCGGGATTTTTGGTGCTCTTTTCCGCTTCGTCGGGTATGACCTGAACCAAATGCAATACCACATACGACTTGGTCATACCATAACAAAAGCTGCCGCTTTTGTCCCAAGTCGGCTTCCTCGAAGCGGTCTGTGCGGAACAATTGGGAAACAGCAGAAACGTTCGTATAGGGGAACGACTTGAACTGTCTATACTGGTGAGGTCGAAAACCTGTTCAAGGTTTTCGGGGGAGCGGGGGTGTTCGGTTTGCACCCAACGTTGAAATTTTGCCGCAGTGCGGCAAAATTTTGGGAACGAGCGCAGCCAAACGTGGAGCGCACTTGTTTTTGCGCTCGTTCGTTGCAAAGTCCCCCTTGCGTCATCTCTCACCGTTTGCGCTGCGGGAGTGTGCAGATGAGGCGTTCAAGCACGGCGTAGCCGGTCGAGCCGGTCTTCATCTGCCGGTCTGCCTTGCGGCAGCGCTCGGCGCAGGATAAGAGCCGGTCGGCGCTGATGCTGGCGACCGCCTGACAGTACAGCGACACCTTGTAGCTGTGCAGCTTCGTTTCCGCGGCGATCTCGCTTTCGTGGAGACCGGCTTCGCGGAGCCGCGCGACCATGAGAAGGTCGCAGACGACGCGGGACACCGACGCGAGCAGCACGATTGGCTCTTCCCGGCGCAGTTTGTGGAAATAGAGCGCCGCGAGCGCGGCTCTCCGGTCGCCGCTGACGACGGCGTTGGCAAGCGCGAAATCGTCTTCCTCCGGCGAGGAGGACGCCGCGGCGGCGACGTCGGCGGCGGTCACGGCTCCCCGCCCTGCCGCTTTGACGTAGGCGGTCAGCTTGTCGATCTCCGTCGAGAGATTGTACATGTCGCGTCCCGCGATGCTGACGAGCGCGGCGGGCGCGCCGGTTTCGGCGGCAAGGCCCTCGGCGTCGAGGTGGCGCACCACCCACTTGGCGAGTCGGTCGGCCGACTGTTTCTGAAAGTTGACGACGGGGCACGCTTTCGCGAGTTTCGTCATCATGGAAGACGGACGCTTCGCCGTGCCGGTGTCGAATACGTCGGCGGGCGCGAGAACGAGCAGCACTGCCTGCGGATAATCGTCGGGCGACGAGAGGATCTTCAAAAAGCCGGCGGCGTCATCGCCTTTCCACGTGTCCACCGGCGCGTCACGCCACTCGACGAGGACGGACATCGCCGCCATCGGCATCGTGCGCAGCGCCCCTTCCAGTTCCGCGGGGCTGATCGCGCCCTCGAGCGTGATCCGGTTGAACATCGCCAGCTCGGCATCCTCGCCGAGTACGGCGCGGCGGAGGTTCTCCGCCTCGTGCGCCATGGTGTAAAGCTCTTCGCCCGCGAAAACGTACGCCCCCCTGGGGCCGCGCCGGATCGCGTCGCGCAGTTCCTGTTCCGTCATGGGCATTCCCTCACGTTCATGGAGAGCTTGACGTGCTGGACGGCGGCTCCGCGGATCTCGATGAAGTAGTCGAGCAGGAGCCGGCCGCCTTTTTCCGTCAGCGTGTTGACGGCCGAGCGGGTCAGAACGACCATCTCGAACGGCATGTACGGCGTCTGGTAGGTGCAGGTGTGGCGCACGCCTTTTTCCAGGACGAACGTCGTCTTCACCGAGCCGTAGCGGGAGATAAAGAGCAGTCCGCGGTCGTCTTTGGCGAAGGAGATCTCCGTTTTCGTCCCCTCCATGCCGCTGACGGCGGATTCATCGTAGGAAAACACGAGCCGGCCGTCTTTTTCGCCGACGGTGATTTCGGTCGTCAGCTCGTAACTGTCGGGCTCGGGCTCGTCCTCTGCGGCAAGGTCAAGCAGCAGCTCCGCGAGGTCGTCCTCGCGGCCGTCGTCGAGCATACGGTCGATCAGCCGGCTGAGCGACGGATGTTCCGTCAGGTTGAACTGTTCGGTTTTGATGTGTGCGACGAGCGTGCTTTGTTCCATATCTGCCTCCGCGGGGATAACTATCTAACATACTATTATAATCCAAACTTCCCGTGCCGTCAAGAGGGTGCGCAAAAGCCCCGGAACCCTCTGTTCTCTTGACAAACGCCGGGGGGTGTGGTACAATGCACGCGGAATCGAGGTTTTCTGCCAAATGGAATTGTTTATCATCACGCTCCGCTGCGTGGCGACGATGCTTTTGTACGCCATTCCCGGCTTTATCGGGATCAAGGTGAAACTCTGGAAGCCGGAGCACATCCCGCAGTTCGCGTTTTTTCTCATGTACGTCGCGTCGCCCGCGCTCAACATCGACGCGTTCGTCCGCGGCGACTTCAACGCCGGTGACATCGGGACCTGCCTCGCCTTTTTCGGGATCGGCATCTTCGTACAGTTTACCGTCATGATCGTCTCGTTCCTCGCGCTCCGGCATAAGTACGCCGACGTGCGCTACAAGGTGCTGACGCTGGCGACGACGCTCGGCAACTGCGGCTTCATGGGCATTCCGCTTCTGCGCGCCGTTTTGCCCGAGTACCCGCTCGCGGTCCCGCTCTCGATCTTCTTCTCGCTCGGCATGAACATCCTCATCTACACGATGGGCTTCTTCATCATCTCCGGCGACCGGCGGTACGCCTCCCTCCGGCAGACGTTTCTCAACCCGGCGACGATCTCGACGCTCGTCGGCTTCGGACTCTTCCTTCTCCAGACGCTGACGCCATTTCGGATGCCGACGCTCGTGGTCGATGCCTGCGCCTCGCTCGGCGCGATCTCGACGCCGCTCTGCCTTGTCATCATCGGCATGCGCCTCGCCACGGTCACGCCGCGGCAGCTCTTCGGTGAGCCGGTCGTCTATCTGGCGATCCTCGTCAAGCAGCTCCTCGTGCCGCTCATCGTCTACGCGATTCTCGCCGTCGTGCCGCTCGACCCCAACTTCGAGAAAACGCTCTTCATCATGACCGCCGTGCCGGTCGCCTCGATGATCCTCAACGCCACCGAGATCCTCCACGCCGGACAGAAGGAGGCCGCCTCGACGATCCTCCTCTCGACGATCTCCTCGATCGTCACGATCCCGCTGCTCATGCTCCTGCCGTAAGGAACGACGTGGGGCGCCTTTTGGAAAAGGCGTTCCACACCCCGCGAAAACTTTTGGACTATTTCCCGTTTCACCAAAAAAGAAAGTGCAGGTCGTTCGGACTTGCACTTTTTGTATTGGTGATGCCGAAAAACTTTTCAAGTTTTTCGGGGTCAAGGGGTGCTTTTGCAAAAGCACCCCTTGCGCATCCTCATCTCTCTGCCAGACGGCAGATGATGTCGGTGGCGATGTCCATGCCCTCGGCCGTGACGTGCTCGAACGGGCCGTGGTAGGCGTGTCCGCCGGTGCCGAGGTTCGGGCAGGGAAGCCCCATGAAGCTGAGCCGTGCGCCGTCAGTGCCGCCGCGCACCGGCTTCGTGACCGGCACGGCGCCCGCCGCCTTCGTCGCCGCCTCGGCGCGCTCGATCAGCTCCCGGTGCTGTGCGATGATCTCCGCCATGTTGCGGTACTGCTCGCGCAGCTCGACCGATGCCGTGCCCGCACCGTATTTTTCGTTGATCGCGTCACAGGCGGCGCGGAGCTGCGCCTGCCGGCGGTCGAACTTTTCGGCGTCGTGGTCGCGGATGATGTAGGAGAGCGTCGCCTTTTCCGCGTCGCCCGCCATGTCGGTCAGGTGGAAGAAGTCCTCGTAGCCCGAGGTGTCCCGCGGCGTCTCGCCGGCGGGCAGGAGCGCGTTCAGCTCCATTGCCACAAGCCCCGCGTTGATCATCTTGTCTTTCGCGTCGCCCGGGTGGATGTTGAAGCCGCGGACGGTCACTTTGGCCGCCGCCGCGTTGAAGTTCTCGTATTCGATGCCGCCCTCGACGTCGCCGTCGAGCGTGTACGCCGCGACAGCGCCGAAGCGCTCAACGTCGAAATGATCGGCGCCGGCGCCGATCTCTTCGTCCGGCGTGAACGCGACGCAGATCTTCCCGTGCGGGCGTTGTTCATTCTTCATGATCTCGAGCATCGTCATGGTCTCCGCGATGCCAGCCCTGTCGGCCGCGCCGA
>JAKSPV010000056.1 GCA_024404475.1 Clostridia bacterium
CGTTGCCGTCACCGTGCGGGATGCCTCGTCGTAGACGACCGTCACGCTGCCGTCTTCCTCGGGCAGCGGCACCGTCGCCGTGAACGCGTGATAGCGCCCCGGCTGCGGAGCGACCGTGAACGTCCCGTAGCCGACTGACGTCGATGCGACACCCGCGACGTAGCGGCCGAGCAGGTAGATCGGCCCGCTGCCCCACGCGTGGCACAGACTGCATCCGTAGGGATCGCCGTACATCTCGTAGTGCTCAGCGCCAGTCTTGCGCGGGTCGAACTGCTCCCAGATCGACGTCGCGCCGAGTTCGAGCATCGGGTACCAGTAGCTCATGATCATGTCCTGCATCGGCTCGACCGAGCCGGTATGGCAGAGCGCGCACAGTTCAAAGAACTTGAAGTACGGTGTCGTGATCGGATCAACCGCGTCGCTCCGGAGGACGTTTTCGACGATCGTTTCCGTCTTCTCCGGCGCGAAGTCGTAGAGCACGGCAAAGATGTTCGGGTGGCGCGTCACCTGGCGCTTGCCCGAGGTGTAACTGTTGATGAAGCCGCCCTTCTGCCCGTCCCAGTAGAGATCGAGGATCAGCCGGCGGAGCGCGTCCGCCTCACCGGGCGCGACGGGGGACGTCTCGCTGAGCACGGCAGACAGGCGATCCATGACGCTCATGACCTTCCAGAGCAGGATCTGCTCCGTGCACTGCGGGCCGCCGTCCTTGTCGATGTTTGCCCAGTCGATGAACACCCAGTCCTCCGGACGCTCCGAAACGAGCCCTTTCTCATCGAGCCGGCTGTGCGTGAACGCGAACAGCGCCGAGAGCCGCGGCCAGATCTCGCGGACGAACGCGACGTCGCCCGTCGCCTCGTAGTAATCCCCGACGGCGATGAAGAGGTACATCGTGTAGTCGTTGATGTTGTTGATATGCTGCTCGTAAGGCGGCTTGCCGAGCAGGGCGCGGATCGTCCGCTTCGTCAGCTCCTTGTCGAAGAACAGGTAATTGTTGACGAAATAGCACTGGAACGCGTCGCCCGACCACACCCAGCGGTCGCGCTTCACGCCGTCGTAGAAACATTCGCGGCTGTTCAGGTGGAACGTGTGGCTGCACACGTCGAAGACCTTGCGCACCTCGGGCACGTCGCAGTCGAAGGACGCCCGGTCGGTCAGCGGCAAAAACTCGAAATTGAGCCATACGGTCTTCTTTTTGCCGGAGACGAAGACGTAGCGGAGCGCGTAGTTCTGCATCTCGTAATCGGTCTTGCCCGTGCGGTGTTCGAGGAAGACGGCTCTGTCGTCGAGCGCCTCGTCCCGGCACTCGCCGTAGCGGATGAGGATGTCCTCCCCCGGATCGCAGCCCTCGACGCGGACGCTGCCGAACGTCTCCTTGCCGAAATCGTAAAGGAAGCCGCCCGGCACCTCCGTGGCGGAGACGACGTCCCAGCGTTCGTAGGAGAACGGGAAAACCTGCGGGTCATCGGTCGGTTTCGTAAACGCGGGCACGCACGCGGCGGCGGGGAGCAGGCGCTCTTCATCCTTGACGGAATAGCGGAGGCCGTGGTTGGCCTTCCAGCTCTCGTCGGTGGAGAGCGGCCCGGCGTCGATGAAGATCGCGGGGAGTCCCGTCGGGTGGATCAGCCGGACGGCGATGTGCCAGCGGCCCGCGGGGAGATCGAACGGCTTGCCGGTCGAACCTGTCGGGTAGATGTCGTACTGCTTCGCATCGACGGCGGAGGCGCGGATATAGCCGGGCGCGGTGGAAAAGCACGTGAACGTGATCGGCTCTGTCGTCTCGACGATCTTGGTGAAGAAGACGGTCGAGTAGACCGGCGCGGGCTGCCACTGGCAGGGGATATAAACGCCGCGCTCGTAGCGGCGGGCGTTGAGCTGCAGGTTGTGATAGATTTCAAATTCGCCGGGATACCAGATCCATTTTGCCATGGTGCGTATCTCCTTTTTCGGTTGGGTTTTCGTTTTCTTCATCATAGCACGAAAGCGCCCGGAAAACAAGCGTTCCGGCGCGAAAAAAGCAGCGGCACGCCGCTGCTTTTCCGTTTTTCGTTTTTCAGAAGCAGGTGGAAACGATCACCAGAACGAGCCCGAGCGAGAGGACGAGCCACGGCAGTGCCGCACGGCGCAATTCCCCGTCCGCGACGGTCTCCGCGAGCGCCTTGACGCTTTCGAGCGTGACGTTCTTCTGCCGCACCAGCTCACGCATGCCGGCCTCCGCGGACGCCTTCACGCGACGGCGGGCAAGGATCGCCTCGACGACGTTCCAGACGGCGCCGCCTCCGGCGAGGACGGCTCCGGCGATGAGAAAGGCAAGTTTCATCGGTCAGTTTCCTCCGGAGAGATGATACAGGTCGGCGTACTGCTTCGCAAGGCCGCCCTCGGCGGTCTCACGGTAGCGGCCGGAGAGGTCCTTGCCCGTCTCGTACATCGTCTTGATGACGAGGTCGAGCGAGATTTTTCGCGTGCCGGCGAGGAAGTTGGCGAGCGACATCGCGTTGATCGCGCGCATCGCCGCGACGGCGTTCCGTTCGATGCAGGGGATCTGCACGAGCCCGCACACCGGATCGCAGGTCAGCCCGAGGTGATGCTCGATCGAGATCTCCGCGGCGTATTCGATCTGCCCGAGGCCCATTTCATGCAGCTCGCCGAGCGCGGCAGCCGCCATGGAGCACGCCGTGCCGACCTCCGCCTGACAGCCGCACTCCGCGCCGGAAAGCGACGCGTTCTGTTTGACGAGGTTGCCGATGAGCCCGCCGACGGCAAGCGCCCGGCAGATCGCCTCATCGGAAAAGTGCTTCTTTTCCTGCATATAGAGGAGAACGGACGGCAAAACCGCGCACGAGCCGCAGGTCGGCGCCGTGACGATCGTGCCGCAGTCGGCATTCTGCTCGCTGACGGCATAGGCGTAGGCGCAGACGATGCGGTTCTCCCGCGTCGCCTCGCTCTCGTCGATGTGCCGCTGGTTGTAAAGATACTGCGCCTTGCGCTCGACGCCGAGCCCGCCGGGGAGCGTTCCTCTGACGGAAAGCCCGTCCGAGACGGCGCGCTTCATCGTCCGCCAGACCTCGGCGAGGTAATCCCTGAAATCCGCGTCCTCGTGCCGGAAGACGTACTCGGAGAGACGGATGTTCTCCCGCTCGCAGATCGCCTCGATCTCGGCGAAGGAGTTTTCGGCGTAGACCTCGGGCGGCGTTCTTGCCGGCTCGCCCTCGACGGCGACTTCCCCGCCGCCGACGGACATGACGCGCCAGAAGCCGGTCTCTTTCCCGTTCCGGAGCGC
Organism: Clostridia bacterium; assembly: GCA_024404475.1. Classification (GTDB taxonomy): domain Bacteria; phylum Bacillota; class Clostridia; order Oscillospirales; family CAG-272; genus JAKSPV01. The sequence goes on from JAKSPV010000056.1 coordinate 3,278, forward strand.
CGTGAGATCAAGCGTGTTCTCGTGCGGGAGACCCTCTGTCACGGTGTCGAACGTGATCTCGGTCGGCACGCCGCCCATCTCCTGCACGATGGCTCTGTCGGTGCCGTGACCCTTGCCCGTTTTCGCCAGCGAGCCGTACAGCGTGACGCGGAACGCATCCGCCTCCGGATGCTCCGCGAGGAACCACGACGCGGCGCGCGCAGGTCCCATCGTATGCGACGAGGACGGACCCGTGCCGATACGGTATATTTCCCGGATAGACTGCATAACCTGCCCTCCGTTTTCAGTGTTTTTGATCTTTGTTCTGGTTCTGCTTCTTGCGGACGGAGAAGCCGAACTTGCCGATGCGCCGGCCGATCTCGAAATATTCGCCGTGGGCGAACGCGGCCAGATGCGCGCGGCTGATGCTGAGCCGGCCCTCGGGCGTGATCAGCGAGTCGTCAACGTCCACGCCGACGATCTCCGAGAGGAACATGTCGTGCGAGCCGAGGTGGATGATCTCCTTGACGACACATTCGAGCGCGAGCGGGCTCTCCTCGATGAGCGGGACATCCATGTGCGACGCCGCGATCTTCGAGAGATGGCACGCCTTGAACTTGTCCACCTTGCGCCCGGTGTGGTTGCCGCACCAGTCGGCGGCGCGGACGAGATTCGCCGGGGTGAGGTTGATGACGAACTCTCCCCGCTCCTTGATGATGCCGTAGGAATAGCGGCTCGGGCGGAGCGAGATATACGTCATCGGCGGCTGCGTGCAGACGATGCCCGTCCACGCGACCGTCACGATGTCGGCGTGCTCCATATCACCGCAGGTGACCATGACCGGCGGCAGCGGGCCCTCGAGCGTCCCGCCTTTCCATTCCGTTTTTCCCATCCCGAAAGCTTCCTTTCGCTTCATATTACCCTTGGTACCATTATAGCAAAGTCCCGCATTATTTGCAACGGACAACCTGTTTTTTTACGGAAAATTTGCATGAGCGTCTTTTTTTTGCTATAATGAGGAAAAAGGCGGAACAAATCCGCCCCGCCGCGCGTCTAACCGCCGAAGCATCTTCCGAAAGACGAAAGGAGATCACCCATGACAGGCAAACAGAAATGCAGAATTCTCCGCGAATTGCGCCGCGAGATCGCCGCGGCGAACGACCTCACCTACGTCACCGAGGAATGCAAGTTCAAGGGCGAGTGCCGCGGCACGTGCCCGAAGTGCGAGGCGGAGGTGCGCGACCTCGAGCGCCAGCTCGACCGCAAAGCGAAAGCCGGGCGCGCCTTTGCGGCAGTCGGTCTGTCCGCCGCGATCGCGGCGACGGCAACGGCGTGCGACGCGGACGACGTGCGCGCGTTCTTCCGGGGCTCCGAAGAGCCCGACCGTTCCGGCGATCTCGTCGAGGAAAGCGCCGAGCCGCTCATGGGCGATCCCGTGATAGAAAACACCGAGCCGCTCACCGGCGAAGAAGTGCCGGACGGCAGCCAGGAGCTCATCATTCCGGTGAGCATGGATCCGCTCGTCGGCAAGCTCGAATTCGATCCCGACATCATCATTGAGCCTACGGCGGGCGTGCCGCTGCCGGAGGATTTTGTCACGGGCGATGCGCCGGACGGCGCAGAAAACGGGCAGAATTGATGCCGGACATCTTTCAGACGACGGACGGCGCGGGCGGCGCTCTATACGAGGAAGCCCGGCGTGCGGGGAAATTCGTCACGTTCGGGATCAGCCGGCTCCGGATGGCGACGGACGGGGGCGGTGTGACCACGCTCGTCTGCGGTTTCGGCTGCCCGCTCCGCTGCCGCTTTTGCATCAACGCGCAGTCGTGGCACGCGGGGACGAAGGTCGCGGCGTACACGCCGCGGGAGCTGTACGACCTGCTCCGCGTGGACGGGCTTTACTTCCGCGCGACGGGCGGCGGGGTGACGTTCGGCGGCGGCGAGCCGCTGCTCCAGGCCGATTTTCTCCCGGCGTTCCGGGCAGTCTGCGGCACGGACTGGAAGATCAATGTGGAGACGTCGCTGCAGGCGCCGCGCGAGGTCGTTGCGGCGCTCGTCCCGGTCGTGGACGAGTGGATCGTGGATGCGAAGGACGCGGACGTCCGGCGCTACAAAGCGTACACCGGTGGGGACGCCGCCGTCATGCGGGGAAACCTCGCGTTTCTCATAGGCGCGGCCGGGCCGGAGCACGTGCTCGTCCGGCTCCCGCTCATTCCGGAGTACAACACGCCGGGGGACGTCGAAGCGTCCCGCGAGGCGCTCGCGGCGCTCGGCTGCACGCGATTCGACCTTTTTTCCTACAAAAAGACAGAATAAAACCGGCTCCCTCGGGAGCCGGTTTATTTATTCCTTTTCTTTCCGCCGCATCTGCACGAAGATGCCCGCGACGATCAGCACAAGTCCGATCAGCGCGAACGGATCGAGCGGCTCGCGGAGGATCACGGTCGTCCACACGAGCGACAGAAACGGCGTGATATACGCAAGATTTGAGATCTTCGCGGTGTCGCCCTTCGAGAGTGCCATCGCCCACGAGGTGAAGCCGATCGCGGCGATGAAGATGCCCTCCCACGCGATGCCCGCCGCCTGCGGCAGCGTCGGCACGAAGAAGCCGTCCGTCAGCGCAGTGAAGATCACGGAAAAAACGAAAGACGTCGTGTAGTAGACCAGCATCGAGGCGAAGTTGTTGTACCCGGCTCTCTTGTTCAGAACGGTGAACAGCCCGTAGAACGCGGCGGCCGACGCACAGAGCAGCGCGCCGACGAGCGTATCGGACGACAGCGCCGTGAAGTTTCCTCCCGTCGTGACGAGGACAACGCCGCAGAAGGACAAAAGAACGGCGATCAGCTTCCGCACGGTCAGCTTCTCTCCGAGGAGGAGACACGCGAACAGGACGGACATCAGCGGCCAGAGATAATTGATGATGAACGCCTCGGACGCGCTCCCGAGTTTTTCAAGGCCCCAGTAAAAGGTCAGCTTATAGCAGAACGTGCCGAGCAGGCCGATCCCGGCGAGTTTCAGGTAGTCTTTCACGCGGAAGCTGCGGAACTCGCGGATCGTGCCCTTCACGACGTTGAGCAGCAGCATGACGAGCGAGGAAAGCAGCGTCGCGTAGACGAGCACCTGCATGCTCGACAGCGACGAGAGCATCAGCTTCGAGAGCGTCGCGGACGTGCCCCAGAAAAAGATCGACACGGCGGCGTAAAGATATTCCGTTTTGACGGCGTGTTTCTTCATCGCGCGCCCCCCTTTTTTCATTTCCCCTATCATACACCCGCGGGGCACGAAATGCAAGCACCGCGTGAAAATTCTTTCAGACCGCGTCCTCCGACGGCGAGACGCCCGTCACCGCCTTGTAGTGCCGGTAGAACGTCGAGTAGTCGCGGAAGCCGCTCTTCTCGAAGACCTCGCCGATGGGGTAGCCCTCCAGAATATCCTGCCGCGCCGCCGCGATCCGCTTGTGGATCGTGTAGTCCCAGATGCTCGAGCCCATCGTCTCGCGGAAACGCCGGTTGAGGTAGTCCCGGTTGCGGTGGAGCACCCCCTCGAGCGTCCCGAGATCCCATTCGTCCGCGAGGTGCTCGTTGATGTACGCCGCGATCTCGCCCGCGATGCCGGGCGCCGTCTCCGGCGCCGCGTGACGTTCTCCCGCCCAGACGCGCCGGAGATGCGCGAGGATCGCCGGGAGGTTCGAGCGGATCGCGAGCCGACGCTCCGCATCGCTCCCGCCGGAGAGCATCTCATCCATCAGCGCACGGACGTGCGCCGAGGAAAACTCCTCCGGCAGAAAGCAGTTGTCCCGCCCGAGCGACCGCTCGCGGTAGGGCGCGAGAAGCGCGTCCGTCCCTTCCACCCCGTCGAGCCCGCGCGGCGAGAACAGAAGCGTCATCCGCTCGTACGGCTCGTCCGGCTGGATGTGCAGGCTGTGCGCCTCGCCGGCGCGGAGGATCATCACCATGCCGGGACGCAGCTCGTACGGCTGGCCCTCGACGAGGAACGCGCCCCGTCCCGAGATACAATAGTACAGCTCGTTCTTGTCGTGCAGCTGCAGCGAAAACGTCGAGTTTTCAGGATCGGGCCGCTCGCTCCTGGTGTGATGCAGGTAGAAATCCCGGTCCTTGTATTCGTATAAACGTTCCATTTTCCGCTTCCCTTTCCCGTTTTTCTTCATTATACACCGAAAAGTCGCTATTTGCAATAAGAATATCGTTTTCTGCAATGGTATTGCATATTCAGTTGTATTATAATGAGAATCGGGTAAAACCGAAATCTATTTATACAAGGAGATTTTGCCATGTATATCAATATCGCCAAGACCCGTGACGACCTCGGCAAGAATGCCGCGAAGTACGTTGCCGACGCTCTCGTTGACATCATCAACCGCAACGGCTACGCCAGAATCGTCCTTTCCACCGGCGCTTCCCAGTTCGAGACGCTCCAGCACCTCGTTGAGTACAAGAACATCGACTGGTCGAAGGTCGAAATGTTCCACCTCGACGAGTACGTCGGCCTGCCCGAAACGCACGTCGCCAGCTTCCGCAAGTACCTCAAAGAGCGCTTCATCTCCAAGGTCAACCTCATGGGTTACTACCTTGTTGACGGCGATCCGAGCCACATCCCGGCTCTCACCGCGAAGCTCCGCGAGAAGCCCGTTGATATCGGCCTGATCGGTATCGGCGAGAACTCTCACATCGCGTTCAACGATCCGCCCTGCGATTTCAACAACGAGAACGCTTACATCGTTGTCGACCTCAACGACACCTGCAAGAAGCAGCAGGTCGGCGAGGGCTGGTTCGCTACGCCCGATGACGTGCCGAAACAGGCGATCTCCATGACCTGCTGGCAGATCATGCAGTGCCGTAAGATCGTTACCTGCGCTCCCGGCGCCGTCAAGGCCAACGCCATCAAGTGGTCTCTCTACGAGAACCTCTCGAACCAGTACCCGGGCACCCTGCTCCGCTTCCATCCGGACTGGGCTCTCTTCCTCGACGCAGACTCCGGCAAGTACGTCAAGCAGTAATTTCCAAAACAAAAAGCACCCGAA
>JAKSPV010000057.1 GCA_024404475.1 Clostridia bacterium
ATTTGGTCTGAGTGACAAGACTTGAACTTGCGGCCTCTACCACCCCAAGGTAGCGCGCTACCAACTGCGCCACACCCAGATGCTTCTTTCAAAGCGGGGATATTATAGCACAAGATTCCACCGCCGTCAAGTCGTTTTTCAGATTTCTTTCATTTTTCACAAGATTTTTTCAGCACAATATTTTCCCGTTTGGAATTGACGAAAAGACGAAACTGTGATACTATGAACGTATCAAATCTGCCCGACCGGGGAGGTATTTTTATGAAGCTCAGTGCCACGTATCTTATCACCATTCTGAAATACGGTTATCCGCCGAAGCCGGAGGACGACTTCAAATCGCTCGAGTATCTGCGCCGTCTCGGCTTCCATTATCTCGAAATGGAAGGGCTCGGCCGCGAGCACGCCAAAAATCTGGCGAACAATCTGCCCGCGTACAAGAAAGCACTTCGCGACAACGACATCCGTATCCATAACTTCTGCATCGTTGACCCCGATCTCGTCTCGCTCGACAAGACGAAGCGCCTCGCCGCGTACGATCACTTCAAGCGCATGGCGGACATCGGTGCGGAATTCGAGCCTGTCACGTTCCACCTTGCCAGCTACGCACCTCCCGTGGAATACATCGGCCGTGTTCCCTACCAGCTTGACGGCGGTGAATACTCGTTCGGTACCGCGCCGCGCATCCGCATTCCGGACGGCTTCAAGTGGCAGGAAGTCTGGGAGACGCTCGTGGAATCCGCGCGTTTCTGCGCCGACTACTCGAAATCGCTCGGCAAGGTCATCATCATGGAACCGCGCGTGGACGAGATCATCTGCTCCGTTGACTCCATGATCCGCCTGCTCGACGACGTCGGCTCCGACTATCTCAAAGCCAACTTCGATACCGGCCATTTCGCAGCGCAGCGCGAGAACGTCTGCCTGGCGCTTGCGAAGCTCGAAAGCCGCTATGCGAACATCCACATCGCCGACAACATTCCGGTGAACACCGATCACCTGACGCTCGGCGAGGGCTGCATCGACTGGGACGAGTTCTTCCGCATCCTCAAAATGCAGAACTACGACGGCTTCCTCGGTCTTGACCTCGGTGCCAAGGACGACGCGGAGCTTGAAAGAAAGCTGCTCCGCTCCCGCGATTACATCGCAGACGTGGCGAAGCGCGCCGGCGTTACGCTGGAATGGTAAAAAAAGAAAACGGCAATCGAACGATTGCCGTTTTTTACAGTTTTTTCCGCGGTTATTGTCTTCTGCGACGGGCATAATAAGCTCGGAACCGATAAGGTTCCGATTTCAAAAACGTAGGAGACAACGATTCCCATGGAACAGAAATGCTGCAACAAGAGCATTGCCTGCACCGTCAAGCAGTGCGCTCACCATGCAAAATCGGAGGATTTCTGCTCGCTGAACTCGATCCGCGTCGGGACGCATGAAGCCAACCCGACCATGAGCCAGTGCGTAGACTGCGAATCCTTCCGTCTCGGCACACGCGACTGCGGGTGCAACCTGTAACAGTCGCTGCCTGCGATTTTACGAAAAGAGGCCGCCTCGCAAGAGGCGGCTTTCTTTTGTTATTCTTTTCTGCCCTGCCGTTTTGAGCGCCATGCATGCCATTTCTGCGTGAAAAACGCTTCGACACGGTCGTAGTAACGGTCAACGAGATAATGGCCGATGATGGCGTTGATCGTACCGAGGATGAGCCCTGCGATCACGTCCGTCGGATAATGGACGAAAAGATAGAGCCGGGAGAACGAGACAACGGTGCCGACGATGACGGCGGGAATACCGATACGCTTTTTCCAGAACAACAGCGCCACGGAGCCCTCAGCCGACGCGATCGCGTGCCCGGACGGGAACGAATAATCGGAGAGTTTGGCAACAAGAAGCCGCACGCCGAACCGGTCGCGGTGAACGGTGGCGATGTAGTCCCACGGGCGTATGCGCGCGACGAGGGGCTTCAGGATCACGTTGCAGACGAGGACGCCGAGCAGCAGTGCGACCGCCATATAGCAGCCGGCTTTTCTCGTTTTCGGAATACAGAGGAGAATGAGGCAAAGAATGATCCAGACCGTCGCATCTGCGATATGGGTAAAGATCGGCAAAAAGTTATCAAGAAATTCACAGCGGAACACCGACGCGATCCAGTCGAGGACGGCGATGTCCCATTCGGAAATCACGTTGAACGTATTGAGAAAACCCACGGTGTACCTCCTTAGTTATTGATCATTTCGTAAATGACGTAGACACCGCCGACGCGACGGAGGTAGACCGTCATATCGAGCGGCTCGTCGCTCCACGTTTTGGAGCCGCGATTCAGAACGTGCAGGAAACCGACGCGGCAGGAGAACGTGTTGTCGTCATAGGCATAAAAATCGCCGACCGTCACGTTCTGGAACTCGTAACTGTCGTGCTCGATAACGAAGCGACCCGTCGTCGCGATACTTTCGTAAAGCGCGGAGCTCGTATCGAAATACGGCTTCATTTCCGACCGGCTCATATCCTCCTGCATGTAGCAGGCGTAGGCCTTGACGGCTTTCAGAACGTAAGCCGCCTGACTGAGTTCAAGCTGCTCGTCGTTCTGCGGCTCCGCCGTATAATGTCCGCTGCCGTCGTTTGCAGCGGGGATCGCGCGGCCGAGGCGGTCTTTGACCGTCACGTACGGCTGATAAAGAAGCCCGTCGATCTTGTAAGTCACGTAAATGAGCCCCTGCACGCCCGCCGGCATATGGGAGCAGCTTTCCGTCAGTTCCGGATCGCCGTAGAGATAGGCGTCGTCCACCGGGACGCCGTTGAGTGTCACGGTCGAACCGAGCGGTGCCTTGACCGTCACGGACTCGGACGCGCTCCAGAACAGTTCCATTTTGTCGAGCGACCAGGTGTTTGCCTCGAAGAGCCAGAGCAGCTTGTGGAACTTATGGCCGAAGAGCGAGAACTCGACCGGCTCGCCGCGGCGGAGGTTGAAAGCGGCAAGCTTTTCCTCACCTGCCATGACAACGTACCGGCGGTAGTCGTCGCTCTCTGCGGAAACGCGCTGCAGTTCCGGTTCCTCGCCGTCTGAAAACGACGCGAGGTAGGTTTCGAGCTGCCCTTCCGTTTCAAACGGTGACAACTTGTAGCCCGTCTGTTCCAGAACGTCGCCGTAGCGGACGCCGCCCTTGAAATACGTTTCAAAGATGCGGTCGGCGAGATGCGACGGCTGCACGTCTTCGTATTCGGAGAGGAAGCCGCGGAGCTGATCCACCAGAACGTGCGTCACGATCAGCGCGGCGACGACGAAGCAGAGCAAAACGGCATAAAAGATCGGGAAACGGCGTTTATTCTTCGTACTCACGATGCCGCACCTCCCTTCGTCACCATAAAGAACGTCGGCAGACGGCGGGGCGTCGTGAACGCCTTGTATTTATTGAGGATGCCCTTCTGCTGATAGGTATCCAGCGTCGATTTGTCGATGCCCATGATGTCGTAATATGCCATGTAGTAAAGCAGCGAGGAGGAGCCGCCGTCGAGCATACCGGCGGTGACGGCGCCCTCGGAGAGCATCAGTTCGATGATGTCGTTGTAAGTCGCGCCGATACTGGACGCCGTGCGTCCGTCAGTCACGACAAAGATCACGGTGCCGTCGGCGCGCTGACCGATCGCGGTACGCTGTGCCGTGCCGGCGTCGCCGTCGCGGCGGTAGGTCGTCACGCTCACACCGTCGTTCGAGAGCAGAACGTTGTTCTTCTGGAACATGACGCCGTCGCGGATACCGAGTTCATCGGCTTGCGCCTTCGTCATGCCGTTGGAAACGACAAGTTTGTTATTCTTGTCAAAGCCGATGAACGTGTTTTTCGTGTGCCCGTCGTTCCAGACGCAGACACCGTTCGAGTAGGTGAGACCGACCGGCTGCGCGCCGGAGCCGGTGCCGCCGGGATCGCTGAATTCGCCGCCGTTGATCGCGACGAGGGCGTCGTAGCGCTTCGCGGCATCCCAGATACGGAGCCCCTCAGTCGCCGTTTCAAAATTCGAGCTGCCGGCGCCGGTGAAGACGCGCGAGGGATCGCGAATCAGCACCATGTACGCCTTGAAGCCGTTTTTGCGGACTTCCTTGTAAAGAATGCCGTCCACGGCGTCCGCCCATTCGTCCTTTTTCGGATCGTCCGGGTTATCGGGATCGTCCGGCTTATCCGGCTCGATGATGATCTTTTCTTCGTGGACCTCCTGGCTGCGCTCGTAGATCGCGTTCACTTCCTCGTCCGAGAGGAAGAGACCGGGCGCCCACTTGGTCGCGCTGGCCTGCAGGGCCATCATGACGAGCTGATCGCGGAGCGTTTCACTCGGGCCGTTGGCGAGCGTATAGCCGGTCACATACACCGCGTAAACCAGAACGAGAATGACGGTCAACAGGACGATCGCACAGCGGCCGATAATGCGGCCGACACCAAGACCTTCTTTCTCTTTTTTCTTCGTTTTGGCGGGTGCGGAAGCCGTCTTGGCCGCCGTTTTCACCGGCGCCGGTTTCCTCGCGGCAGTACCCGACACGATGCGCGCCGAGGTCTGTGCCGTCGTGACCGTGGTTTTCGGTTTGGCAGCAGACGCCGTTTTCGCGGCGGGCGCCGTTTTTACCGGTGAGGCAGCGGCGCGTCCCGACGTGATCGGCTGCGGTTTGGCCGCGGGTTTCTGCGGCTTTTTCCGGATCCGTACGGGGATCGCGTCGTCTTCGTAAATGTCGTTTTTCAGGCTCATGCTTTCTTGCTGTTCTCCTTAGCGGGCGCGAACACCCACACTTTCTGAATCTTGTAGCTGGCGAAGAAGATCACGCACTTGACGAGCGTCGTCAGGCAGAAGTAGGCAAAGCCGTCGGCACCGCCGACGAGCGTGACGACCGCGGTCGTGCAGAGCGCGGTGACGACCGCCTGTGCCGCCCAGAGGATGTAGTAGCGGACGAGCGAGCCCTTCGCCTGTTTTTTGCCGTTGAACACGAACTTCTTGTTGATATAGTAATTGAGGATCGAGGAAAGGATGCGCGCCGGCAGGAAATCGCAGAGTTCCTTGAGGAACGCGCCGAGAAAGCCGCCGACCGTGTCCTTGAACGGCGACTGCCAGAACGTATGCAGGATCGTCTGCAGGATCCCCTCGACGACCATGCAGCCGATCGAGCTGAGGGCGTACTTGACGAACCGGCCGAAGATCAGCGAATAAATCCGGACGGAATCGCGGACGGGACGGAAATGCGACGTCTGGTTTTCCTCGATGTAGACCGTTTCGATCTGCACCTCACGGTACGGGATCTTGTCTTCGCCGAGGCGGAGCAGCATGTTCGTTTCGTATTCATACCGATCGCCCGTGATATCGAGCATCGTCGGGAGAAGCGACGCAGGGATCGCGCGCAGACCCGTCTGCGTGTCGGAGATCTTCAAATGGCAGAACGTTTTGAAGACCCACGAGGTCAGGTGGTTGCCTTTGCGGCTGCGCACCGGCACGTCGGGGCCGGAAAAATCGCGGACACCGAGGATCACGCTGTCCGGCGTTTTCAGCATTTCGAGCGAGCAGTTCATAACGTCCGCAGGGCGATGCTGCGCGTCACCGTCAAGCGTCACGACGCCGGCGGATTCCGGGCGGTTTTCCAAAACGTAGGCAAACGCGGTGCGGAGCGCGGCGCCTTTGCCGCGGTTGACCTCGTGGTGCAGTACGGTCACGCCGGGAAGGACGGCGCACTCGTCAAAGCGGCCGCGGTGTTCGTCGTCGCTGCCGTCGTCGATGAGCAGGATATCGGTAAAGCCGACTTCCACGAGCCCGGACGCCACGCAGTAGAGTTTTTCATCGGGGTTAAGGGAAGGAACGATCGCAGTTACGTTTAGCATGGCTGCTCCTTTCGGTTCTCATACGGAGAGATCATCGGAATGCTTCCGGCAAGAACGTCGCGTCGATCGTCTCCCGGAGGTAGGATGTCAGTTTTTTGATCGTGATGGCGCCGTTGTCATAGTAGGTGGCAACGGCGTGCTTCGCACCGAGCTCGTCGGTATAGTCGCTGAGGAAATAGATCTCGTTGTACCACGTGTTGCCGAAGTGGCACACGGTCGGGATAAACGTGACGTTTTCCGTCCGGACTTCGTCTCCCGTGACGGAGATCGTCATCGAAAGCAGTCCGCCGAGGCAGTTGTAGTCACGCGCCTGCTCGGAAAGGAAGTTGCCGAGCGAATAGGCGCAGAGGACTTCCCTGCCGTCCGAAGCCGTCAGATATTCGATCGGCTGGATGACGTGCGGATGCGAGCCGATGATGATGTCGGCGCCGGCGTCCGCCAGATACTGCGCCCATTCCGTTTCGTAGTCGTTCGGCTGCATTTTGTTTTCTTTGCCCCAATGGGCACAGACGACAACGACGTCGGCGATTTCACGCGCCGCGGCGATCTGCGCACGGCAGACCGTCTTGTCGAGAACGGGAATGACGGGCGCTTCCGCGTTCAGCGAAAGATTCGTACCGGATGTGTACGCGAGAAACGCGAAGGTGATGCCGCCGCGCTCCAGCGTGCGGATGCCCGCATAGTCGGCCTCGTCTTCGTAGCCGCCGACCATCAGCGTGCCGTCGCCGGTCACGGACTTCCAGAACGCGATCGTCTGCGCGAGGCCTTTCGCGCCCTTGTCCGCCATGTGGTTGTTCGCCATGCCGATGACGTCGAAGCCGACCGCGAGAAGATCGAGCCCCGCCTTCTGCGGACTGTTGAACTGCGGGTAGGAATCGAGGTCAAATCCGTCGCCGCACATCAGCGTTTCCTGATTGATATAAGCGATATCAGCGCCGGCGATGACGGAGGCGACGCGGGCGTACATCTTTGCAAAATCGTATTCGCCCTTGGCCTGACCGCGGGCGGCGTCGATCCAGTTGCCTTTATAGATGATGTTGTCGCCTGCCGCGACGAACGTGACTGACTTCGTCTCCGGCGGCGGAGGTGCCGGCGGATCGGTCTCCGATGTCACCGGCGGAGTCGTTTCGGGCGGAAGTGTATCGGGCGCCGTCGTCCCGGGCAGGGGCTCCGTCGCGTCCGTCGTGCCCGTTCCGGGAACGGGATCCACGGGTCGCAGCGTACATCCCGCGGCAAATAGCAGCGTAAGACACAAAAGCGCCGCCAGTATGCGTTTCGTCATGATCCGTCCTCCTCTCGTATTGCGCTATCATCTCATTTTCATCATATCACATTTTTTTCTTTTTTGCAAGAAAAAGCGACGTTTTACGCCTGCAAAAAAGAAGAAGTTTTTTTGCTTTTCCTGTAAGATTTTCGCTTCCCGCGCGCTTATATACAAGTAGGAAACCGGCAAAAAAGCGTTTGCTTTTTTGCATTTTTCGTGTTATAATGATATTTGTATGATTTTTGGCTTTTTTGAGGTATTGTGTAACATGCGAAACAAATCCGGAAAAACCTCCGCCTGGCGCATTGCCGGCAGGATCGGCGTCATCATTCTGACGACGCTTCTGCTCGTCGTACTGCTGCTCTATCTCGCCATGTGGATGCTGGTCAAGGGACCGTCCCCGACGATTTGCCGGCTGTTCGTCAACTCCGTCAAGGAGACGAGCGCAGGCGGTTTTCTTGCCGACCTCTATCTTTCCGAAGAGGAGATCGCGGCGCTCCGTCCGACGGAGGACACCGTTGATACGGACGACCCTTACATCGAAACGTTCTACGTTCCCGATCCGCCCGAAACAAAGCCCGAGGATACCCATCCCGCCGATACGTCGGACGTCCCGCCGGTCGATCCGCCCTCCGGCGACGGCATCGAGATCGTTGACGTCGAGGGGCCGACCTTCTACGGCAAGATGATGATCGTCAAGGACCCGAAGCGCGTGATTGTCGGCGTGCCGGATCACTTCGGCAACGGCTACTCCGGTCTGAAACTGGATAAAATGATCGAAAAGTACGGTGCGGTCGGCGGCATCAACGCCGGCGGCTTCTATGATCCGAACGGCAGCGGTACCGGCAGTATCCCGGACGGGCTCGTGATCTACGAGGGCAAGCTCGCGTGGGGCAATCTCGACACCTCCTACTGGGTCGCCGGACTTGACAAAAACGGCCGTCTCTATGCAAACAAAATGACCGCCCGCAAGGCGCTCGACCTCGGGATTCAGTACGCCGCCAGCTTCGGTCCGGCGCTCGTTCTGAACGGCGAGATCGTGACCACCAACAACTCCAGTTACAACCCGCGCACCGCGATCGGCCAGCGCGAAGACGGCGCCATTCTCCTGCTCGTCATCAACGGGCGGAGCGTTTCGTCGCTCGGTGCGACGCTCGTCGATACGGCGGGCGTCATGCTCGA
>JAKSPV010000058.1 GCA_024404475.1 Clostridia bacterium
TGCCTCCCGAACGCAGCGGCGTATCTCGCTACCGGAGGCGCGGCTCACCCGGCCGCCTCCCATTCCACCGCCGCGCCGAGCGTCACCCCGCCCGCGTCGAGCGTCACGTGCACCGGCAGCCCCGTCTCCGCGGAGAGCAGCACCGTCACCGTTCCTCCGGCGGCGCTCGCCGTGATCTCGCGCCCGCCCTCCCCCGTCGTGTCCGTGAGAACGTCCGCCTTCGAGAAGAGGAACATCTCCCCCCACCGGAGGAGCCACGCGCCCGCCCCGTCGCTGAGCGGGATCGACAAATGCTCCGTCGTCGCCGTCACCGTGACCGGATCGCCGGAAAACCGGAACGTGATCCCGAAAAGCGTCTCGGGAAGCGTCACCGCGAGCGACGCGGGCGCGATGCGCCCGTCCGTCAGCACCGTTTCCAGAACGAGCGAAAGCTCCGTCCCGTCCGGGCGGAACGTGATGCGCGCCGGCCGCCGGAGAAAGGCAAGATCATCCTCCCCACCGCCCCGGCAGCCCACAAGGGACAATACGAGCACCGCGGCAAGCGCGAGCGCCGAAATTTTCTTCATAACAAAAGCCCTCCCCTCGGATTTCCTTTCGATCCTATGCGGGAGGGCGCTGTTTTATTCGTAGAGCGGGAGCCCGTCGCGCCGCTCGGTCGCGGGCGCGTTGCGGAAGAAGCACAGATCGACGAGCTGCCGGTAGCCGTCGAAGAAAACGATCGAGCGGAGGCCGTTTTCATCCGTGAAGACGCCGTAATACCCGTGCGCCGCCGTTTTCGACGAGCGGAACTCGTACCGGCGTCCGTATTCCGCGCCCCACTTTTCCGCGTGCGCTTCGTCGGCAGGCGCGATCGCCGAGAACGATTTGACGGGGACGGTCAGCACCTCGCGCCGGCGGCCCCTGCCGCGGATCACGGCGAACGTGACGGACGTGCCGTCGGTGACGTATTCGTACTCGACCTTCGTCAGCGGCCAGGTGAAATACACGAGCAGCGCGACGAGCGCCGCCGCGGGCAGCAGCAGCGGGAGCATCATGTACCACACGATCGCAAGCGCGAGCACCGCACCGACGAACGTGTACAGCGCGACGAGGACGGCGCCGAGCGACGTCGGCTCCCGCCGGACGACGTATTCTTTGTAACCGATATCAGCCATGCGGGGCCTCCCTCTCCGCCGTGCGGCGGTGTTTCTCTACCTCCATTATACAGGGTTTTCGGAATTTTGCAAGCCGGGCTTTCTTTTTTTCCGAATCTGTGTTATACTGCATCTGTAAAGGTATATCCAAAGCCCGACAGAAAGGACTTTTATCATGGCTAAATACAGAAAAGACCGCATCAACGACGCCGTGACCGAAGAGGTCTCGAAGATCATCCGCGACGTCAAGGACCCCCGCGTCGCCGGAACGATGCTGACCGTCACCGGAGCCGAGGTCTCCGGCGACCTCAAATTCGCCAAGATCTTCTACTCCGTGCTCGGCGAGCACGATCCGAAAGAACTGAAACGCGGCCTGCGCTCCGTCGCGCCCTATATCCGCAGCCGCCTCGCGGAATCGCTCAACCTCCGCATGACGCCCGAACTCATGTTCGTCTACGACGAGTCCGTCGCCCGCGGCGCGGAGATCTCCCGCATCCTCGGCACGCTCGACATCAAGCCGGAGGAAGACCCGGACGGGGACGGTGAGAACGATGGCTGAAATATGCCCGATAACCGTCTCGAAGCTCTGCGTTCTGCTGCGCGGCGCCTCCTCCGTCACGGTCCTGTCGCACGTCCGGCCGGACGCCGATACGCTCACTTCCGCCTTCGCGCTGTGCGCGATGCTCCGGCAGATGGGCAAAAAGGCCGCTTGCCGTTGTGACGGCGACGTGCCCGAAACGCTCCGTTTCCTCCTCGGGGACGAGCCGCTCCGCGGCGATATCCCGGACGGCACCGATCTCCTCCTTGCCGTGGACGTCGCCTCCCCCGGTCAGCTCGGTTCCTTCGGGTATCTGGCTGACGCCGTTGACGCCATGATCGACCACCACGCCTCCGGCGAGCCCTTCGCGCCGTATTATCTCGACGGCACCGCCGCTGCCGCCGCGGAGCTGGTTTACAAAATTTACTCGATGCTCCGCACGTTCGGCGATCTTCCCGAGATGCCGGACGTCGCACGGCTGCTCTACGCCGGCCTCGCCGACGACACGGGCAACTTCAAATACTCTAACGTAACGCCGGAAACGTTCCGCGTCGCGGGTGCGCTCCTTTCGGAGATCGCCCCGTCGGACGGTCTCACCGCCGCCGAGATCAGCCGGAACCTGTTCGACTCCCACCCGCTTCCGATCATGCGCGGCAACGCGCTCGCGACGCGGAAGCTTCGCCTGTACGAAGACGGACGTCTCGCCGTATCGACCGTATCGCTCGCCGATCTCGACGGCGAAGGTCTCTCCGAGGCCGACCTCGCCGACGGCGCGGATATCCCGCGCGCGGTGCGCGGCACCGAGATCGGCGTCATCCTGAAACAGCAGGCGGACGATCCCACGGCGTACCGCGTTTCCTCTCGCTCGAACGGCGGTGCCGACGTCGCCGCGGTCTGCCGCGCCTTCGGCGGCGGCGGTCACGTCAAGGCCGCCGGCTGCACGATCCGCGCCACATCTTCCGAAGAGGCGGAGCGCATCGCGGCCGACGCCTTCGCAAAAGCGCTCGGAGGCGCAAAATGAGCCGCGGGAAACCCTCCCGTGTCAGCGGCGTGCTCGTCATCGACAAGCCGGCCGGCATGACCTCGCACGACGTGGTGAACCGCGTCCGGCGGCTCTTTGACACGTCCGAGGTCGGCCACACCGGCACGCTCGATCCGATGGCGACGGGCGTTCTGCCCGTGCTCGTCGGCCGTGCCGTCAAGGCGTCCGACCTGCTTCTGGCCGAGGACAAGCGGTACGAGGCAACGATGCGTCTCGGGATCCGCACAGACACCGAGGACACGACCGGCACCGTCCTCTCCGAAACGAAAGACCTGCCCCCGGAAAACGACGTCCTCGCGGCGGTGCGCGCGATGCAGGGCGACTCGATGCAGGTGCCGCCGATGTACAGCGCCCTGAAAGTCGGCGGGCAGAAGCTCTGCGATCTCGCCCGCGCGGGCAAGGTAGTAGAGCGCGAAGCGCGGCCGATCACGGTGCGCGAGATCAAAGCCCGGCGGCTCGCGGACGACCTCTACGAGCTGGACGTCGCGTGCTCGAAAGGGACTTACATCCGGACGCTCTGCGCCGACATCGGTAAAAAGCTCGGCTGCGGCGCGGCGATGGCATCGCTCCGCCGGACGGCGAGCGGCACGTTTTCGATCTCCGACGCCGTGACGCTCGACGCGCTCGCGGCGATGACGGAGGAGGAGCGGCTCCGGCTGCCCCGCCCCGTGGAAACGCTCTTCGCCGACCTGCCTGCGGTGACGCTGCCGCCGTTCTTTGAGCGGCTGTTCCGCAGCGGATGCGAGATCTACGAGCACAAGATCGGCGCCGCCGTCCCGGCAGGAACGTCCGTGCGCGTGTACGGCGAGGGCGGCTTCATCGCGCTCGGCCGCGTACAGGACTACCCCGACGGCCCCGCCGTCCGCCTCGTCAAACTGTTCGTGCTGTGAGGCGTTACGCCGGGGCGCTTTTGCAACGAACGAGCGCAAAAACAAGTGCGCTCCACGTTTGGCTGCGCTCGTTCCCAAAATTTTGCCGCACTGCGGCAAAATTTCAACGTTGGGTGCAAACCGAACGCCCCAGGCCCCGAAAAACTGAAACACTTTCCTGCATCACCAATCCAGTCGGTGTGAAAATTTTGTACGCCCCGTTCCTTTCTTTTCAAAGACTGTCTCCCCGGAGGTAAAATATGAATTCCGATCTGAAAGACCTTGTCTGCCGCACGCGCTCCTACCGTGCCTACGATCCCGCCCCCGTCACGGAGGAAACGCTCCGCGAGCTTGTTGACGTCGCACGCCTCACGAACAACGGCATGAACATGCAGGAACTGAAATACCGGCTCGTCACGGGCGATGAAGCCGCCGGTCTCCACACGGAAGTCCGCTGGGCGGGACTGCTCAGCGTGAAGCTCCCGCCGGAAGGCTCGTGCCCGCCCGCCTATATCCTCATCTGCCTCGACACCGCGGTACGCAGTGAAGCCGCAAGCGAAAAGATCGACGTCGGCATCGCCGCGGAGGCGATCGCCCTTGCCGCGACGGAGCGCGGGCTCGGCTCGTGCATGCTCGGCAGCTTCGACCGCGGGCACCTCGCGGGAACGCTTCATCTGCCGGAGGGGCTCATCCCCGAACTGCTCCTCTCGATCGGCAAGCCGGCGGAGACCGTCGTTCTGACGGATCTTCCCGCTGACGGGAAAACCGCGTACTACCGCGATGCGGCCGGCACGCATTTCGTGCCGAAGCGTCCGCTCGACGACGTGATCGTCCGGTAAAACCGGCGTTTTCCGCGTTTGTCTAACTCTTTTCAAATTGTTAGACATCTGTATAAAACAAGCAAGAAAAGATAGAAAAAGAGCCGCTGCCCCGTGGGCAGCGGCTCTTCGGTTTTGTTTCACGCCTCGGCCTCAGCGGTGCCGTCCTCGGCATCGCAGCACTCGGGCTCGTCATCCGGCTCCTCAAAGCACGGCGTATCACAGTTCTCGCAGTCCTCACACTCAAACTCGATCGTAAAATACTTTTTGAAGATCTTGCAGAGGACGAAAACGATTCCCGCGATAGCGGCGACGGCGCCGATAATGATCAGGATCACTTTCAGAACGCTGCACGCGTTATTCTTCTTCTGGCTGCACATAGTATATATCTCCTTTCGATACCACGGAGCAACAACTCCTCTTTCACGATATAGTATACCATATTTTTCGCCGATTGCAACGGGGGGCGGATGATTTTTTTCGCAAATCGGCCGTTTTTTGCATCTCCGGGCGATTTTCCCCCGCCGCTTTTCGGAA
Organism: Clostridia bacterium; assembly: GCA_024404475.1. GTDB lineage: Bacteria > Bacillota > Clostridia > Oscillospirales > CAG-272 > JAKSPV01. Next base: position 4,938 of record JAKSPV010000058.1, read on the forward strand.
AAACGATTGCATTTTCCCCGTCCGGGTGTTACAATCGTATTATCAGATGACCGAATCAAACGAAAGGGGATTTCCCATGAAACCGAGAGTACTCGTCGTCAGTTCCGCCAATATGGACATGGTGCAGCGCATGAAGCGCATCCCGTCTCCCGGTGAGACCGTTCTCGAAAACAGCCACGCCCCCGCCTACAACCCCGGCGGCAAGGGCGCCAACAGCGCCGTCGCGTTCGCCCGCATGGGCGTCGATACGGTGTTCTGCGCGCGCGTCGGCAAAGATCAGAACGGGGCGCGTCTGCGCGCCGTCTATGAAAAGGAAGGCATCGACACCCGCTTCCTTGTCGCCGACCCCGCCCGCGCGACCGGTTTCGCGTCGATCCTCGTGGAGGACGACGGCGCCAACCGCATCATCGTCTACCCCGGCGCCAACCTTGCGCTGTCCTCCGACGACGTGGAGGAGGCGCTGACCTGCCTGCCCGACGCCGTATATCTCCAGTTCGAGGTGCCGGACGAGCCCGTTTTCGCAGCGACGCGCTTTGCCGCCGAGAAGCACATCCCCGTCTTCATCGACGCCGGCCCCGCCCGCGAGGACTTCCCTCTTGAAGAGCTCGGAGAGGTCGAGATCTTCTCCCCGAACGAAACGGAAACGTATCTCTTCACGGGCATCCGCCCGAACAACAAGGACAACTGCCTGCGCGCGTGCATCCGGCTCGCGTCCCGCGTCAAGGCGAAGTTCATCGTTCTGAAGCTCGGCTCCCGCGGCTCGTACGTCTACGACGGCAAATTCTTCCACATCATCCCGTGCGTCGATATGCCGGTCGTTGACACGACCGCCGCAGGCGACGTCTTCACCGCCGCGCTCGTCTCGCAGTACGTTGCCGGCGAGGGCATCGTCGATGCCGCCCGCTTTGCGACGTATGCTGCCGCGATCTCCGTTTCGCGCGCCGGCGCGTACCCGTCGATCCCCACGTTCGCCGAAACGGCGGCGCTGATCCGCGAGCGCGACGTCTGATCCCATTCCGAAACAATAAGAGGTAGTATATGGAACTGATCCTCGGCGTCGATTACGGCGACGCCAGAACGGGGCTTGCCCTGTCCGATCCGTCCGGACTCATGGCGTTCGGCGCGGGCTGCGTCCGCGCGGAGGGCATGAAGAAGGCGGCCTCCGGCGTTGCCGCCGCCGCCGCCGAAAAACACGCCGCCCGGATCGTCATCGGCAACCCGATCAACATGAACGGCACCGAAGGCCCGCGCAGCGAGAAATGCCGCGCCTTTGCCGACATGCTCCGCGAGCTGACGGGGCTTCCCGTCGAGCTCTTCGACGAGCGGCTGACCACCGTCAGCGCACACCGGATCCTCTCGGAGTCGAACGTCCGCGGGCAGAAGCGGAAGAACTCGGTGGACGAGCTCTCCGCGCAGCTGATTTTGCAGGACTATCTGGACAGAAGACGCAACACGGGAGTGTGAATGCAGGGCGTCCCTCCGGAAAGGAAATCGCGTAAGCGCTCACCCTTTACGATCAATCAAACTGCCCGTCGCTTTTCTTTGACCATAGAGGCGCAAAGCGCACGACCGTAAAGACAAGTTCCTTCCACCTTTGGCGTGGTCGTGTCCCAAATCTCTCCGCCTTGTGGCGTCACGATTTCGACGCAGGGCTGAGATCGCTCAGCTCTGCAAAAGAACACGCCATCCGCCTGCGGGCGGGGACTCGCCTACGCGGCGGGCGCCGCCTTTTGAAAAAGGCGGGCGAAAACTTCTAAACGAACTAAATTAGTGATGTCAAAAAACTTTTTAAGGTTTTCGGGGTGTGGGGGACTTTGCAAAGTCCCCCATATAATCTCTCGGAGGTGATTTTATGGCAAAATGCACGCTGTGTCCGCGGCGGTGCGGCGCTGACCGCGAGGTGCGGCCGGGCGTCTGCGGCGTCCGGAGCGAGATGCGCGTCGCCGGGATCATGCTCCACCACTGGGAGGAGCCCTGCCTCAGCGGCAACGTGGAAGACGGCCGCGGCAGCGGCGCCGTTTTTTTTACGGGCTGCCCGCTCCACTGCGTCTTCTGCCAGAACGGCGGCATCTCCGACGGCGGCAACGCCGGCAAAGCGTACGCGCCCCGCGAGCTCGCCGACGCGATGCTCGATCTCCAAAACAGGGGCGCCTACAACATCAACCTCGTCTCCCCGACGCAGTTCACCGACGGGATCATCGAGGCCGTCGCCATCGCGCGGCCGCGCCTCACCATCCCCGTCGTCTGGAACACCGGCGGCTACGAGCGCGCCGAGACGGTCCGCCGCCTCGACGGCACCGTGGACGTCTACCTCACCGACTTCAAGTACGGCTCCGAACGGACGGGACGCCTCTACGCGAACGCGCCCGACTATGCCGCCGAAGCCGCCCCCGCGCTCGCGGAAATGTTCCGGCAGACCGGCGCGCCCGTGTACGACGACTTTCCCGACAAGGACACGGTCGATCACCCCTCCCGCCGCCTCCGCCGCGGCGTCATCCTCCGTCACCTCGTCCTCCCCGGCGAGCGTCTCGACAGCGTGTCGGTCCTCCGCACCGTCGCCGAAACGGTACCGTCCCGGGACGTCATCCTCGCCCTCATGCGGCAGTACACGCCCGACTTCGCCCCCGCCGACCGTGAGAAATTCCCGCACCTCGGCCGCCGCGTCACGTCGTTCGAGTACGAATCCGTCCTCCGCGAGGCGATACGGCTCGGCTTTGACGGCTTCACGCAGGAGAAAAAATCAGCCGCCGCCTCTTTTACGCCCGAATTTGCACGGAAAACGCCCGCGCCGTCATCAAAATGAACAAAAAACAAGGCAGTTTTTGAAAAAATCCTATTGTATTTGCAGCTTTCATCGTGTATAATAAAAAGACAGAAGCTGATTTTGCTTTCTAGTTTATTGAATCATACATAAAGGAGCAACGATCCATGGCAACATTCACAACAAGCGATATTCGCAACGTCGCCCTGCTCGGCCACGGTGGCTGCGGCAAGACTTCCGCGGTCGAAGCCATGCTGTATGCAGCCGGTGAAATCGACCGTCTCGGCAAAACTTCCGACGGAAACACGACCTGCGGCAACGATCCCGAAGAGATCAAGCGCGGGTTCTCCATTTCCCTCGCCGAAGTACCGCTGGTATGGAAAAATGTCAAGATCAACCTTCTCGACACCCCCGGTTACCTGGACTTCGCAGGTGAGGTCAAGTCCGCTCTCCGCGTCGCCGGTGCAGCCGTGATCCTCGTCGACGCCAAAGCCGGCGTCGAGCCCGGTGTTGAGCTCGCGTGGGAAAAGGCCGAAGAGGCCAAACTCCCGACCGCGTTCTTCGTGAACAAGTGCGACGA
>JAKSPV010000059.1 GCA_024404475.1 Clostridia bacterium
TCGTCCGACTCCGTCGTCGTCTCGGCGCGGTAGCCCGCCTTCTTTTCGAGCAGCGCGTTCGCCGGCTCGAACGTCGCGGGGTTCTTGTCGCAGATCACGGCAACGTGAACGTCCTTCATATCGGCGAGCGTGTCGAGCAAATCGCCGCGGCCGCGGCCGCCGAGTCCGATCATTGCCAGAATTACTTTTTCCATGATAGTTCCCTTACCTTTCGGATGGAAATGAAAAAACGGGAGGGAGGCGATGCCTCTCCTCCCGTCATACGCTCAAAAGATCAGTTGCATTCTGCCACCAGCGGGCCGGCGAGTTCTTTGAGGTAGAACAGCTTGCCGGGCATCGTCGGGATGAACGTCGAGGTGATGTGCATATCGGGGCCGTAGTGGAGCGTGGTCAGGCAGCTCATGCCCGGCCAGCCCATGCCGCGTCCGAGAACGCCGTCGCAGCCGCCGATGATGTAGTCTGCCTGCAGGAAGATGCCGGGGCCGATCGTGTTCGCGTAGCACGGAACAAGCGTCGTGCGGGACTTGAAGCTCGTCAGCGCGTTCTGCTCGATCGTCAGCGGATGCAGCTTCGCGCCCTGACGGTACGGAGCTTTCTTCCATTCTTCTTCGGTCGCGTAGTCAGCAGCGAAGTGCGGCTCCCAGAACGCGATGTGGCACATACGGCCGATACCGAAGACAAGCACGAGCTTCGCGCCCTCTGCCTTCAGCTTCGCGATCTTCTCGGGGTAGGTCGGCAGATTCGTCTTCGTGGCGAAGTTGCGCTGGCACTCCGGAACGGTCTGGTTGATCTTGCTGAAGAACGCCTGCTTCATGCTGTATTCGAAGGAAGCGGGGTTCGTCGGATCGAGCGTGTTGCCGTCCTTGTCTGCCCACTCGTCCATGTTGAACGTCGTGACGTGGTCGCAGTTGACCTTCCACTCGTTCAGGAAATAAGCAGCCCACTTGTACATGCCCATCGGGCCGACCGGCAGGATGATCGCCAGCTGCTGACCGGCGTCTCTCGCGTTCTTGATCTGCAGCGCGATCTCGTGGCCCATGTAGGTGTCGAAATCGGCGACGGCGTCACATTCGACGGGCTGGAAATCCTTGTTCCAGAATGCTTCGCGGGCAACGCCCTTATCGCAGCAGGCGTCGATCTTCGCCATATCCCAGCCTTCCGGGAAGAAGCCCTCGAGCAGGGAGCCCTTAACAGTAGACAAAAAATCCATAATATCCTCCTGTGCCGCGGTGCGGCTTATATTTTCGGAATGTAATGCGCGGTGTTACGGAAGCATGCGGTACGGAACGAGGCGCTGCGCGGCGAGGAGCTGGTTGAAGCCCTCGGCGTACTTGACGCCGCACTGGATACCGCGGTCGGCGGCTTTGATCGTCTCGTTCTGGATAACGTCGATGCCGTCGTGGTCGCGGCGCCAGCCGATCTGGCTTTCGTGGCAGGCGAGCATCTGCATTTTGAGTTCCATTTCGTTTGTAATGTCGACGTACTCGGTGTAGATCGAGTTGACGGCGTAGCTGGTCTCGGCGAAGTAGATCGGCGTGACCTTGGTCGCCGGGCCGAGCTCGGGCATGAAGTGCGGGCAGGACGCGGAGAACGACGCGTTGAAGACGAGCTTGTAGACCTCGACGTGGTCGGAGCAGTAGTCCTTCGGGTCGTGGGTGATGATGAAGTCCGGGCGGACGTAGCGGATGATGCGGATGACTTTGCGGAGCTGTTCGACGTCCGCGGCGTTCAGGCAAAGGTCGCCGATGTCGCCGTTGATGACTTCAAATCCGGCAAGGGCGCCGGCCTTTTCGGCTTCCTTCGTGCGGATCTCACGCAGTTCGTCCGGCATGATGGTCTCGTGGCCCATGTTGCCGTTCGCCATGTGGCAGGCAAAGACGTCGTCGCCGCGCTTCTTGCATTTGATCAGCGTACCGGAGCAGGTGAGCTCCATATCGTCGGGATGGCAAAGGATCGCAAGTACTCTCATACCGTATATCTCCAAACTGAAAATCGTTAGAATTCCGGTGTTTTCCACCGTCTTCCATTATAGACGAGCCGCGCGGAAAAGTCAAGCACCGCCGGCGATCTTGCGCGGATTTTGTGAAGCGCCGCCGACATCGCACGATTTTCTTCTCGCAACTTCACACTTTTCAAACATTTTTTGCACTAAATTTAAGAGAAAGACACATTATCCCTTTACACGCCGGGCAAACTGTGCTATACTGGATACAGGAAGAGGCAGATGCCCTTTCCGAATTCATAGAAAAGGTGGCAGAAGACATGAAGACAACGATCAACGCAAGACAGATGAACGTGACGGAAGACCTGAAACAGGCCGCGGAAAAGAAACTCCGGAAATTCGACAAGTTCTTCCCCGGCGAAGCAGAGGCAAACGTCGTCTTCAGCCGGCTGCGCGAAAAAGAGTGTCTGGAGGTCACCATCTCATACGGCGGAACGCTGTTCCGCGCGGAACAGCGAGCCGATACGTTCCTGAACGCCCTTGACGAATGTGTCGAAGCGATCGAGCGGCAGATCCGCAAGAACAAAACGAAGATCGAGCGCCGCTACCGCGAAACGTCCTACCCGTTCGTGCCCGATGAGATCGACGCGGAGCCCCTGCCCGACGACGATCCCGTGATCCGCATCAAGACGTTCCCGCTGAAGCCGATGCCGCCGGAGGAAGCGATCCTCCGCATGGACCTGCTCGGACACAACTTCTTCGTGTTCAAGGATTCGGAGACCGGCGAAACGTGCGTCGTCTACAAGCGCCACGGCGACACCTACGGTATGATCGTTCCTGAATTATAAAAAACAAAAGCCGGGACCGCAAGGTCCCGGCTTTTTTCGTTCAGATCTCAACGATCGACTTGATCTTCTGCTCGTCGAGCGGACGATCCATGAAGTTCGTCCGGCAGGACGCGATCTCATCCACGACCTCCATGCCGGAGACGACACGGCCGAACGCCGCGTAGTTGCCGTCGAGGAACTTCGCATCCGCGTGGCAGATGAAGAACTGCGATGACGCGCTGTTCGGATCCTGCGCCCGAGCCATCGAGATGATGCCGCGCTCGTGAGACAGGTCGTTCGGCACACCGTTCGCCGCGAACTCACCCTTGATCTCCGTGCCGGAGCCGCCGCAGCCGGTGCCCGTCGGGTCGCCGCCCTGGATCATAAAGCCGCTGATGACGCGGTGGAAGATCAGTCCGTCGTAGAAGCCCTCCGCCACGAGGTTTTTGAAGTTTTCGCACGTGATCGGCGCCTTGTCGGGGCAAAGCTCGATGCGGATCACGCCGCCGTTTTCCATCGTCAGTTCAAACATGGGAAATCTCCTTGTCTTTTCGGTTGATTTTCCTCATTGTACCACGAAAAGCGTTTCCGGTCAACCGGAAAGCCCGATATTTTTCCCGCGCGCGGCATATACTATATTGCCGAAATCCAACGTCTCGGGAGGAACCATGAAAACGGAAACGCTTGTTCGCTTTGCCGCGGGTGCCGTCTGCGCGGCGGCAGCCGCCGCGGCGGTCTGGCTCGCCGTGCGCTACGCACTCGGCATTCTCCTGCCGTTTCTCCTCGCGTTCCTCCTCGCGATCCCCGTGCGCGCCGCCGCCGATTGGTTTGAGCGCAAGACCGGTTTCCATTCCGCCGCCGGGCGCCTGTTGCTCCTTCTCGCCCTCACGGCGCTGACCGTTATCCTCGTCGTCCGGTGCGGCGGCCGCATCGTCGACGAGGCGGGCGAATTCGCCGAAAATGCCGCCGCCTATCTCGCTTCGCCGGACAATCTGCTCCGGCAGGCAGCCGACAAGCTCGACGAGGTCGTCTCGCGTATCCTGCCGCGTTCCGGCGGCATCGGCGGCGCCGTCTACGACGCGTTCTCTTCCTTTTTCTCCGCCGTCCTCGGTGAGATCACCTCTGCCGCGGCGACAAGGGCGGGCAACGTGATCGGCGCCTTACCGGGGTTTCTCCTGTCGCTCTTTACGGGGCTCGTCGCGCTGTTTTATTTCACACTCGACTACGAACGTGTCCGGTGGATTTTTGCCCGTTTCGTGCCCGTCTCGCGGCGTGAGAGCGTCTCCCGATTCCGTGCGGCAGTGCAAACGGCGGCCGCCGGCTACGCGAAAGCGTACGGGCTCATTTTTCTCATCACCTTCGCGGAAGTGCTGCTCGGACTCACCGTGCTCCGCTGCCGCTACGCGATCCTGCTCTCGCTCCTGATCGCTGCCGTCGATATCCTGCCCGTTCTTGGCGTCGGCACGGTGCTCGTGCCGTGGAGCGCCGTCTGTTTTCTGGCGGACGACTATAAGCGCGGGATCGGGCTCCTCGTTCTCTTCGCCGTAACGACCGTCGTGCGCGAGTTCATCGAGCCGAAACTCCTCGGCAAATGCATCGGGCTGCACCCCCTCGCGGCACTCTTCGCAGTCTACGCCGGCTTCCGCCTCGCCGGTATCGCCGGCATGATCCTCTTCCCCGTTGGAATCTATTTTCTCCGCGCACTCATCGCGGAGCCCGAAACGCAATAAAAAAAGCCGCGGCCTTTCGGTCTCGGCTTTTCTGTATTGGTGAAGCAGAAAAACTTTTGGAGTTTTTCGGGGTGTGGGGGACTTTTGCAAAAGTCCCCCGCGCATCTCCTCGTTCCTTAGTACATGCCGCCCATGCCGCCGCCCATGCCGGGAGCAGCAGCGGGTTCGGGCTCCTTCTGGCAAGCCACGAGCGCCTCGGTGGTGAGGACGGTAGCTGCGACGGAAGCCGCGTTCTGCAGAGCGCTTCTGGAAACCTTCGTCGGATCGACGATGCCTGCTTCGAGCATATCGCAGAAGACTTCGTTGTAAGCGTCGAAGCCGTAGCCGTTCTTCTTCGAGGTCTTGATCTTGTCAACGATGACGGAGCCCTCGAGGCCTGCGTTCTCGGCGATCTGACGGACGGGAGCTTCGAGCGCGGAGAGAATGATCGAAACGCCGGTCTTCTCGTCGCCGTTCACGGTCGCGAGCAGTTTCTTCACAGCGGGGATCACGTTGATGTACGCCGTTCCGCCGCCGGCCACGATGCCTTCCTCCACAGCGGCGCGCGTTGCGTTCAGCGCGTCTTCGATGCGGAGCTTCTTCTCTTTCATTTCGGACTCGGTAGCCGCGCCGACCTTGATGACGGCAACGCCGCCGGACAGTTTCGCGAGGCGCTCCTGGAGCTTCTCACGGTCGAAATCGGACGTCGTGTTCTCGATCGCCGCCTTGATCTGCGCGATGCGCGCCTTGATGTCTTCGCTCTCGCCGCTGCCGCCGACAACGATCGTATTGTCCTTCGTGACCTTGACCTGACGGGCGTGACCGAGCTGTGCGATCGAAGCGTCCTTCAGTTCGAGACCGAGCTCGCTCGTAATGACCTCGCCGCCGGTGAGGATAGCGATGTCGCGGAGCATCTCTTTGCGTCTGTCACCAAAGCCGGGCGCCTTAACGGCAACGCAGTTGAACGTGCCGCGGAGCTTGTTGAGCACGAGCGTCGTGAGCGCCTCGCCCTCGACGTCCTCGGCGATGATGAGCAGCTTCATGCCGTTCTGGACGACCTGCTCGAGCAGCGGGAGGATCTCCTGGATGTTGGAGATCTTCTTGTCGGTGATGAGGATGGCGGCATCATCAAGAACGGCCTCCATCTTGTCGGTGTCGGTAGCCATGTAGGGGGAGAGGTAGCCGCGGTCGAACTGCATGCCTTCGACGACTTCGCAGAAGGTCTCGGCGGACTTCGACTCCTCGACGGTGATAACGCCGTCGGCGGTCACTTTCTCCATCGCGTCGGCGATCAGACGGCCGATCACTTCGTCACCCGCGGAGATCGTGCCGACTCTGGCGATGTCGTCGGAGCCGTTCACGGGGCGGGAGTTGGCGGCGAGGCCTGCGACGGCCGCGTCAACTGCCTTCGAGATACCCTTGCGGATGATCATCGGGTTGGCGCCTGCGGCGACGTTCTTCATGCCCTCGTGGATGATCGCCTGCGCGAGCAGCGTAGCGGTCGTCGTGCCGTCGCCGGCGACGTCGTTCGTCTTCGTGGCGACTTCCTTCACGAGCTGTGCACCCATGTTCTCGGCAGCATCTTCGAGTTCGATCTCTTTCGCGATCGTCACGCCGTCGTTGGTGATCAGCGGAGCGCCGTATTTCTTGTCGAGGACAACGTTGCGGCCTTTCGGGCCGAGGGTGATCTTGACCGTGTTGGCGAGTTTGTCAACACCGGCGATCAGTTTATTTCTGGCGTCAACGCCGTAGTACAGATCTTTTGCCATGATATGTTCTCCTTTTCAGATGCAGATTACTCCACGATGGCGAGGATGTCGCTCATGCGGACGATGTTGTATTCCACGCCGCCGTTCTTCACTTCGGTGCCGGCGTACTTGCTGACGATCACGCGATCGCCGACGGAAACTGCCATTTTGATCTCCTTGCCGTCAACGACACCGCCGGGACCGACAGCAACGACTTCCGCCACCTGCGGTTTTTCCTGAGCGGAACCGGGCAGGATGATGCCGGCCTTCGTCGTCTCTTCCGCCTCAACGGACTTCACGACGACACGGTCAAACAAAGGTTTCAAAGTCATGATTTTGCCTCCTGATTGATCAGCGCATTTCTGCGTCGTATGTTTTGTTTTTTAGCACTCAATTTGTTTGAGTGCCAATCTGTATGTTGCTATTATATACTGACGCCCCGGAAAAATCAAGTATTACAGGAACAATTAACAATTTGTTCACATCTTTTTTCGGACATTTTTTGCTATCTATTCCCTGCGAGTGCTAAAAAACGCGGCTGTGCATATCGGCGCCGCCCGGCGCATAAGTTCCCCGGGGACAGGATCGGAGGTGGCGTATGACCGCATTTTTTCAGCGTGGGGTGGATCTTTTGTCGGGGATCGTGATGCCCGCGTTTCTGCTTTTCACCGGCGTCTGCTTTGCCGTGCGCTATCGCGCGTTCTGGATTTTGCACCCGATCCGCTTCTGCCGGACGCTCCGGGAGAGCACCGGCGGGGAAACGTCGTCCTTCCGTGCGCTGACGGTCGCCCTTGCCGGCACGCTCGGCGTCGGGAACATCGCGGGCGTCGCCACGGCGATCACGGCGGGCGGCGCGGGCGCGGTCTTCTGGATGTGGGCGGGAGCCCTCGTTGCGATGAGCGTCAAGTACGCGGAATCGTCGCTAGCCGTGCGTTACCAGCAGACGGGCGCCGACGGGCGGCACTTCGGCGGGATGATGTACGTCATCCGCGACGGGCTCCGGCGCGTGCTCGGGAAAAAGCCGGCGCTTGTTCTCGGCGGCGTTTTCGCCGCGCTTTGCCTTCTCAATTCGCTTCTGACGGGGACGGTCGTGCAGGTGAACGCCGCGGCGTCGGTGTACGAAAGCGTGCCGCCGCTTCTGACGGGCGCGGTCTTCGCCGCGCTCGCGCTCATCGTGAATCTTGGCGGCGGGAAGCGGCTTTCCGCGGTGACGGGCATGCTGATCCCCCTGCTCTCCGCGGTCTATCTCTTTCTCTCGGCGTTTATCATTCTCCGGAACATCGGCGCGGTACCGGAGGTCTTCGCGCGGATCTTCCGCGAAGCGTTCTCGCTTCGTTCGGTAGGCGGCGGGCTTTTGGGGACGGCGATGGCGCAGTCGATCCGGTACGGCGTGACGCGCGGGATCTTCTCGAACGAAGCGGGCTGCGGGACGTCGCCGACAGCGCACGCCGCGGCGGACGCGAAAAGCGCGCATCATCAGGGCTGCTACGGCATTTTCGAGGTGTTCATCGACACGGTCGTGCTTTGCACAGCGACAGCGCTCGTGATCCTACTCGCCGGCGAGGAGGGTGCAAGTCTCGACGGGATCCCGCTCTCGATGGCGGCGTACGGCGCCCTGGCAGGCGCCGCCGCGCGGCAGATCATCGGCGTCTCGGTGATCCTCTTTGCCTTTGCGACGGTGATCTGTCAGCATTACTACGGCGAGGTCGCGATCGGGTACTTCACCCGCAGCCGCGTCCCCGTTCGGATCTACACCGTCCTCATGTCCGCCGCGTGCGTCGCCGGCGCCGTCATTCCCGCGGGCAGCGTCTGGCTTGCCGCCGATGCCATCATCTCGCTCATGACTGTCATCAATCTCGCCTGCCTATGGGGGACGGGAACGCGCCAGGGGTGCTTTTGCAAAAGCACCCCTTGACCCCGAAAACTTAAACATTTTTCGATATGTTGGTGTGCGCACCTCCGCAAATCCGCAAAAAAGC
>JAKSPV010000006.1 GCA_024404475.1 Clostridia bacterium
ATATACAGAATACGAACAAAGATATATGTTTAAAGTTCTGTAAATCCCGGTTTGTCGAGCAAATGAAAAAGTGTACTTTTTGCGTTTTTTACCTTGATTTCGCTACGTTTAGGTAGTCTTTGACATAAAAAAGGAACACCGCACGGTGTTCCCTTTTTTATGCTTATCTGTCAGGGTAAAGGCCTGCGACTGCAACTTGCGAGCCGGACGAGCGGCTAAATAAAATGAAGGCGCAAGTGCAGGAGGTTCCGCGAGGCGGAAACTCTGCAGGTGTCGAATCCTGTCGGTCGTTTTGTACAGTTACTTATCCCAATCAAAATAGGAAAAATCATTTCTGACGAAGCCCTCAAAATCCTCATCAGCACGTATTGCCTGGTCACTCGGAGAACAGGAATAGCCGAAAAATCCGATCACGTGACGTTCTTCCGAATAAAACATCATCCAAAACCAGGACGGGAAACGTGATGTTTCCCCCATGTAATAAGCGCTCATATCCCGCAGCAAAAACGTATATCCGGCAAAGCTATAAGATACGTCCGTAACAAAAGGCATTTTTTCTGTCGCAAAGTCCATCGCCTTTTGATAATTTTCCGGTGAATATGCGAAATAAGCAAATGATTTTTCAAATGTCAGTACGTATTCATCATACCAATAATTTGCCTCTATATAGGGGAATTTTGCGATGAAATCACCCGTTGCATCGGAAGGAGTATCCTCGGTAGGAAGCAAATACCAATCCACCTCACAACTATTGGAAACGGAATGAAAATTTTCAATTCCTTCGGCATGAAGTGTTGTCCACGAAGAACAAGATGACAACGAAAGAATGAGAACACAGACAAGCAAAAAACAGATTGCCTTTTTCATGCTTCCCTCCTAATGTGATATGGTATGTTTTGCAATCATGTCCGCTCTTTTTTCATTGTATCACACTCCGTCGTGAATTGCAATCTACCGCTTTTCCCCCGAAAAAATATTCCTTTTCTTCTTCCCTTTTCCGGCGGAATATGGTACAATGGCTGAGAAGACAGGGGGGCGCGGCTTTTGATTTCATTATGTATCTCTTTCGCCGTATTGATCGTCGGCTATATCGTGTACGGCCGGTTGACCGAGCGCGTGTTCTCACCCGACGACCGGCAGACGCCTGCGATCGCCGCCGGCGACGGTGTGGACTGCGTGCCGATGAAGCGGTGGAAATCGTTTCTCGTGCAGCTGCTCAACATCGCCGGAACAGGCCCCATTTTCGGCGCGCTGATGGGTGCGCAATTCGGCCCCGTCGTCTTCATCTGGATCGTCGCCGGCTCCATTCTCGGCGGCGCCGTTCACGACTACATGACCGGCATGATCTCCAGCCGCAACGGCGGCAAGACCATTTCCGAACTTTCCGGGATCTATCTCGGCGGCGTCGCCAAGTGGGCGATGCGCGTCTTCTCCGTCGTGCTGCTTCTTCTTGTCGGCACGGCATTCGTCACAAGCCCCGCGGCACTCCTCGCGCAGCTGACGCCCGCGGCGCTGACGCCGACATTCTGGATCATCGTCATTCTGTTTTACTACGTTCTGGCGACGCTGCTTCCGATCGACAAGCTGATCGGGCGGCTCTACCCCGTTTTCGGCATCATTCTGATCGTCATGGCAGCCGGTATCTTCGGGTGTATTCTCTTTTCCGACAACTATACCGTGCCGGAGCTGACGCTGCAAAATCTTCATCCGGACGGGCAGCCCGTCTGGCCGTATATGTGTGTGACCGTCGCGTGCGGCGCGATCTCCGGCTTCCACGCCACGCAATCGCCGCTGATCGCGAAGTGCATCACGACCGAAAAGGACGGCCGCTCCGTTTTCTACGGGGCGATGATCGCCGAGGCAGTCATCGCGCTCGTGTGGGCCGCCGCCGGCGTTGCTTTCTACGGCACGACCGAAGCGCTTCAAACGGCGCTCGCTGATCTCGGTCAGTCCGGCGTCGTGTACGATATCTCGTTCGGGCTCATGGGCAAGATCGGCGGCATCCTCGCCGTCGTCGGCGTCGTTATCTGTCCGATCTCTTCCGGCGACACGGCGTTCCGCGGCGCGCGGATCGTGCTTTCCGAATGTTTTCACATCCCGCAGAAAAAGCTGAAAAGCCGGCTGCTCGTCACGCTGCCGCTGCTCGTCATCGGCGCGGTACTCACGCAGATCGACTTCGACGTGCTCTGGCGCTACTTCTCGTGGAGCAACCAGACGCTCGCGATGATCGCCCTTTGGGTGAGCACGTCGTATCTCATCCGGCACGGGAAAAACCGTTTCGGCTCGCTTCTGACGGCGATCCCCGCCTACTTCATGTCTGCCGTCAGCATGACGTACATTCTGATGGCACCCGAGGGTTTCGGGCTGTCCACCGAGATCGCTTATCCGGTCGGTATGCTGCTCGCGGCGGTTCTTCTGGCCGCCTATCTTGTCTGCCTCATGCGAAAGCGCGGCAGCGGACAGGCGCCCGTATCCATTTGATAACATTTACTGCATCAGCAGGAGGTTTATTATGATCAGAGTCACCGTTTGGAACGAATTCCAGCATGAAAAGAACGACGAGAAGATCCGTGCCGTCTACCCTGACGGTATTCACGGAGCGATCGCCGAATTCCTCGGCAAAGAGGAAGATTTCGTCGTCCGCACCGCGACGCTCGACGACGAGAACTGCGGTATCACGAAGGAACTGCTCGACGAGACCGACGTGCTCTTCTGGTGGGGCCACGTGGCGCACTGGCGTGTGCCCGACGAGGTCGCCGCGATGGTACGCGACGCCGTGCTCTCCGGCATGGGCATGATCTTCCTGCACTCCGCGCATCACTCGAAGCCGTTCAAGCTCCTGATGGGCACGACCTGCAATCTTTCCTGGCGCGAAGACGGCGACTACGAGCGTCTCTTCGTTATTGATCCCGGTCATCCGATCGTTCAGGGCATCGAGAACGGTTATTTCCGCCTCGAGCACGAGGAGACCTATGCCGAGCCGTTCTGCATTCCGGAGCCCGACAAACTCGTTCTGATCGGCTCCTACGAGGGCGGCGAGGTCTTCCGCAGCGGCTGCTGCTACCGCCGCGAGAACGGCAAGATCTTCTACTTCCAGCCCGGGCACGAGGCATTCCCGACCTACTACGACAAGAATGTCCAGACGATCCTCAAAAACGCCGTCCGCTGGGCGGCACCGGAGGCACCGCGCAAGGTGCTCGACTGCCCGCACGTCGGGCGGCTGCCGTACTGAATACAAAAAGCCGGCTGAACTTCCGTTCAGCCGGCCTTCTTTTTTTAATCTTTGAGCGTCGGTTCGATCTGCATCGAGGTCTTCCAGAGTCCGGCGTAGACGCCGTCGTTTTCCAGCAGTTCGTCGTGCGTGCCGCGCTCGACGATGCCCTCGCGGGAGACGACGATGATCTCATCCGCGTTCTTGACGGTGGTCAGGCGGTGCGCCACGACGATTGTCGTTCTGCCGACGGAAAGCTCACTGAGCGACTTCTGGATCATCTGCTCGGTAACGTTATCGAGTGCCGAGGTCGCCTCGTCAAGGATCAGGATCGGCGGGTTTTTGAGGAACACGCGCGCGATCGAGATGCGCTGCTTCTGACCGCCGGAGAGCTTGACGCCGCGCTCGCCTACGACGGTGTCGTAGCCGTCCGGGAGCGACATGACGTACTCATGGATATTCGCGCGGCGCGCCGCTTCTTCGACCTGCTCGCGCGTCACGTTCGGGATGCCGTAGGCGATATTTTCATAGACAGAGGCGTTGAAAAGGAAGACGTCCTGCGCGACGATGCCGACCTTACTGCGGAGCGATTCCATCGTGACGTCGCGGATATCGGTGCCGTCGATCGTGATGCTGCCCTCTTCGAGCGGGTAGAACCGCGGGATCAGGTGGCAGATCGTCGTCTTGCCGCCGCCGGACTCGCCGACAAGCGCCAGCGTACGCCCTGCCGCGACCTTGAACGAAAGACCGCTGAGGATCTGCCGTCCTTCGTCGGAATAGCGGAACGAGACATTATTGAACTCGATCTCGCCGCGGACGTTTTCAAGAACAGCGGCGTCGGGCTTATCCGTCTCGGGCTTTTCGTCGATGATATCGGTGAAGCGCTTGAAACCGGTCATGCCGTTCTGGTACTGCTCGATGAAACCGACGAGACGGCGGACGGGGTTCATGAACATATTGATGTAAAGGAGGAACGCGGTGAATTCCGGCACGTCGATCTTGCCGTAGTAACAGAAGAGGCCGCCGGCAACGTAGAGGACGAGCTGCAAGAGGTCACCGAAGAACGTGTTGCCGGAGGAGAACTCGCCCATCGCCTGCATGGCGTGGGCGCGCGCCTTGACGAAGCGGGCGTTGCCTTCGGCGAAGTGTTCGTTTTCAAACGCGCGGCTGGTGTACGCTTTCGAAACGCGGATACCGGAAATGCTGTTTTCGAGTCCTGCGTTGACCTCGGCAATCTCGGCACGGGATTCTGCGAAAGAATCGCGCATCTTGATGCGCTTCGTCGCGGAGAACAGCACCATGATCGGCATGAAGGCCGCCACGATCAGGGCGAGCGGCCAGTAGATCGCAAGCATGAAGCCGAGAGAGCCGATGAAGAGGATCACGGAAATGAGGAGATCTTCGGGGCCGTGGTGCGCAAGCTCGGAGATATCCTGAAGATCGGAGATCATGCGCGACATGAGGGAGCCGGTCTTGTTGTTATCGAAGAACGTCAGGGGGAGCTTCTGCAGATGATCGAACATATCCCGGCGCATATCCGCCTGCATCCGGATACCGACCATATGACCCTGGTACTGGACGAAATAGTTGAGTCCCATTTTGATGAGATACACGACCAGAAGAACTGCCGCCCAGATGAGAAGCAAGCGCAGATTGCGGTTCGGGATGTAATCCGCGAGCATATTCTGCGTGATCTTCGGGAAGAAAAGGTCTGCCGCCGCAAGAAGCACCGCCGCCACAAGGTCAGCGATGAAAAGCTTCATGTGCGGTTTATAGTAGGAAATAAACCGTTTCAGCATGAGTAACCTCTAAAAAGCAAAATAAGCGGGCGCTGCCGCCCGTAAAATGGGGGAAGCGTTTCGCTTCCCCCGTTTTTCATTCATCAAAATGTCAATCAGTATCTGTTGGTACCGAAACCGCCAAAGCTGCCGAACGTATCGCCGTAGGGATTGCCGTCGGAAGAGTAACTGCCCTGATTCTCGTCGTCCGCATTCTTGTTGCGGCCCTTCTTCAGAATGGAGATGAGGTCATCGAACTCGTCGTCCTGTTCCTCAGTCTCTTCGTCAGCAGGCTTTTCCGAAGCAGGAGCAGCTGCCTTCTTGGCAGGTGCCGGAGCGGCAGTGTTCTGCTCTTCGCGCTTTGCGAAGTCGCCCTTCTCGTTCTTGTTCTCGAAGCCGGTGGCGATGATCGTGATCTTCATCGCGTCTTCCATATCCGGATCGAAGGAAACGCCCCAAATCACCTTTGCGTCGGGATGTGCTTCCTCGGAGATCATCTGCGATGCCTGGTCGATATCGTCGAGCGTGATATCGGGCGAAGCGGTGATGTTCATCAGGATGCCGTGCGCGCCGGAGATCGAGGTTTCGAGCAGCGGGCTGGAGATCGCGGCCTTAGCAGCGAGTTCTGCCTTGTCCTTGCCGGAGGCGGAGCCGACGCCCATATGTGCGTAACCGGCGTCCTTCATGACGGAGGTCACGTCGGCGAAGTCGAGGTTGATGTAACCCGGGACGTTGATCAGGTCGGAAATGCTCTGCACGCCGTGGCTGAGAACGTCGTCGGAAATCTGGAACGCATTGAGGAGCGTGATCTTCTCTTCGGAGACCTGCTTCAGGCGTTCGTTCGGGATGATCACGAGGGAGTCGACGTAATCACGGAGTTCCGCGATACCGGCGTCCGCCTGATCCATTCTCTTCTTGCCTTCGAAAAGGAACGGCTTCGTCACAACAGCGACCGTGAGAATGCCCATTTCGCGTGCCACGCGAGCCACAACTGGAGCCGCGCCGGTACCGGTGCCGCCGCCCATGCCGGTGGTCACGAAGACCATATCCGCGCCGCTGAGCGCGTTCTTGATCTCGTCGATGCTTTCTTCAGCCGCACGTCTGCCGATGTCGGGGTTAGAGCCGGCGCCGTGACCTTTGGTGATCTTCTCGCCGACGGGGATCTTGTGCGTTGCGTTGGAATGGAGAAGCGCCTGCTTGTCCGTATTGACGGCGATGAAATCAACGCCGCGGACGTTCGTGACGATCATGCGGTTAACTGCGTTATTGCCGCCGCCGCCCACGCCGACTACCTTAATATTGACGCCACTCTCAAAGCTGTCATCAAATTCGAAACCCATGTTTTCTTTTCCTCCGTTTTCCGGAATTATTTTCATTTTTCTTGGAATTACACAATTTTGTCATCTGTCAAGAATGACGGATGTCTACGACTGTATACTAATATACTATAAAAATCTGCACTTTGCAAGATGATTTTCACAGATTTTTTCGTATTTCCATTGAAAATGGACACAATTTTGCCAAAAATATTGTTTAGGCATTTGCAGAATATGGTATCCTTAATTTCCGGAACGGTTTTTCAGTCGAGACTGATTTGATTGTCAACAATAACGGAAGTCTCCGAAGTGTTGGCCAGGTCGAGTTTCGCGCGCGTCTGGTTGTCGAAAAGCTTGTCCCGGAGGACGGCTTCCGCGATGCGGAGTTTCAGCGCGCAGTCGGTGACGGGACCGAATTCGAGCCGGTACAGCCCGTCGGCGATCATGACGAGCGCCGTTTTGTCTTCGAGATCGACGCGGTCGAGCCGGGTGAACATCGAAGAAGCACGGACGTCTTCAAGCACATCGTAGACGTAAGAGACGCTCTGCTCCGCCGCAAACTCGATCGGCGTGCCGGCGACGGCTACGGCGATTTCCGGCAGGCGGAGGCAAAGCAGTCCGCGGAATTCCGCTTCGAGCGGATCGAGCCGTTCGAGCAGGCGGAGCTCGGCGGAAAGCGCCCATGTCTCACCCATAAGTTCGGTGTAGAAAACGGCGGTATCTTCGGTGACGGTGATCATGATGGTGTCCGGCACGGTACGCGTCATTTCGATTGACTTCACGTACGGGCAGGCGAGGCGCATCCGCGCCTCGACGTCACGGGAGCTGAATGAATAGAGATGCACGCCGTCCGGAATGGCGGCGGCCTCGACGAGTTCCTCTGCGGAGTAGTGCGCGCTCGGTGACGCCTCGACAACGGCCACCCGGAAAACGAACCAGTAGACAGCGACCGCCGCGGCGATGAGAAGAAAGATGACCAGGAGGAACACCCATGCCGGCCAGCGCTTCTTCCGGGGCTGTTCTTCGCTGTCTTCCCCGGTGTAATAGGTCTCACGCTCGTCCATCGGCGGCCTCCTTTCCCTTTTCTGTCCTGTTTTTTACTTATTCTTGCTCTTATACTCGGCGACCAGTTTTTTGACGTCGAGGTAGATACGCTTGTTGGCGTCCGAAACAGCGAATGCGCGGACGTTCTCGCCGATCGCGCGGCGCTCCGTTTCGCCATCGGGCGAGAGAAGACGAGCGACCGCGTCGACGAGACGGCCGTCGCCGAGATCCTTTTCCTCGATCAGGAGCGCCGCGCCGGCGTCCTCGAGGACCTTAGCGTTCTTATACTGGTGGTTATTCGTCACGTTCGGCGAGGGGATGAAGATGCTCGGCTTGCCGGTCATGGCAAGTTCGGAGACCGTCATCGCGCCGGCGCGGTTGATCGTGAGATCGGCCGCCGCCATTTGCAGGGGCATGTCGTAGATGTACTCGACGAGCTTGATGTTCTCGCATTTGTCGAGGCCGCGCGACTTGAACTGACTGCCGCAGAGTTCCCATTCGATACTGCCCGTCGCGTGGATATGGTAGACCTCGGGATGCTGTCTCGTGAAGCGATCCATGAGGTCGAGCACAGCGTCGTTGACGTGCTCCGCACCCATGCTGCCGCCGTAGGAGAGGATGAAATAGCGGTATTGATCCGGTACACCGAGTGCCTGACGCGCTTCCTCCCGCGTGAGGGTGGAAAACTGTCCGCGGAGCGGATTGCCGACGCGGAGCAGGTTATCCTTGCGTTTCAGCTCGTCGCCCGTCCCCTCGAAGTTGAGGTAGACGCGGTCGGCGACGGAGGACAACATTTTGAGCGCGACGCCGGGAACGGCGTTCGACTCGTGGAGCGCCATCGGGATGCCCATTTCGGACGCCGCCTTGCAGACGGGCCAGCTGACGTAGCCGCCCGTGCCGATGACGATGTCGGGACGGAACTCGCGGATGATCTTTTTCGCCTTGCCGGGCGAGGTCAGAGCGAGATACGCAGCTTTCAGGTTTTTCGGCGTGAGCGAGCGGCTGATGCCCTGTACCTCGACGTGGTAGAGCTTGTAGCCGGCCGCGGGGACCAGTTTATTTTCGATGCCGTGGGAGGTGCCGACGAAGGCGATCTCCGAGCCCGGCTCATTTTCCATGATCGTATGGGCGATCGCAAGCGCGGGGTTGACGTGTCCGCCCGTGCCGCCGCCCGTCATAAGGACTCTCATGCTGTTTCCTCCTGCGGTTACTGTTTCTGTACGGAATGTCGGGAAATCGAAAGGATGATTCCCATTTCGGCCATCAGGATCAAAAGCGATGTGCCGCCGTACGAGAAAAACGGCAGCGTGATGCCCGTGTTCGGGATGATGTCGGTCACGACGGCGATATTGAGGATGACCTGGACGGCGACGTGCGTCGTCAGTCCGAAGACCGTCAGACTCGAAAAGGCGTCAGGGGCGCGCATGGCGATGACGTAGCCGCGCCAGACGAGGACGCCGAAGAGAATGATGAGCGCGAGGGCGCCGACGAAGCCCATTTCCTCGCACCAGATCGTGAAGATGAAGTCATTGTGTGCCTGCGAGACCCAGCGGTATTTCAGGCGGCTCTGGCCGAGACCGAGACCGAGCAGACCGCCGGAGCCGATCGCCCAGAGCCCGTGAAGCGTTTGCCAGCGATCGTCCGTCATTTCCGTCGAGGACTGACCTTTGATGAAGCCCATCACGCGGTCAAAGGCGTACTGGTTCATGGCGATAAACGCGCCGCCGGCGGCAAGGCCGGTCGTACCGAAGATCAGCGCCATCCAACCGGGATGTGCGCCGCCCGCAAAGAGAACGGCAAGACCGATGACGAGCAGGATGGCTGTACCGGAAAGGTGCTTTTCAAGCAGGACGAGCACGACGGCGGGACCGATGATCAGCGCCGGGAAGATGACGCCGTAGAGGAGCGTCTTTTTGCGGTTTTTCTTACCGCGGGAGACGACCTCGTCACGCTTTCGTTCGAGATACCACGCAAGCATCATGACGAGCGCGACTTTCATGATCTCCGACGGCTGGAAGGAAAACGACGTATTCGGGATGCCGAGCCAGCGTTTGGCGACACCCTCGGAATAACCCATAAGGAGCGTTGCGACAAGCAGGACAAGGCCGACGCCGTAAACGGCGGGCGTTATGAGACGGAAGAACTGGTACGGGATACGCGAGATCAGGAGCATGGCGACGACGCCGGCGGCGGCAAAGATGAGCTGCCGACGGATGAAGTACATGCTGTCGCCGAACTTCGTCTCCGCGTACGGGTAGCTGGCGCTGAAAACCATGATCGAGCCGAGGCAGAGGAGGATGATGACGAGCGCAAGGAATATGCGGTCGATGCCGCCTTTGACGCGGACGGCGGATTTCTGCTCTGTCTGTGCCGGCGCGGCGTCGTCCGATCCGCGTCCCTGCCGGATTGCGGCGCGGGGCGCTGACGATTTCATGTCTGCCGTATTTTTCGAGGACGGCACGGTTTTCTTCTGCTGCACGGCGGAGGGTGTCTCCGCGTTCCGGCCGGACAGGTCGCTGACGCGTCTGACGGCACGCGGCGCGGTACGGGGTGTACCCGATTGCGTCGTCTGCCGATTCTTCTGTTCATCAGCCATTGCGGAGTACCTCCTTCATGCGGAATTTGTGTTTATGGTTTACAGAGAGAAATACGCGGCGGCGCAGCCGAGCGCCGTGACGATCGAGAAGATGATCACGATTCTGGTCTCCGACCAACCGCATTTTTCAAAATGGTGGTGGATCGGGCTCATGCGGAAGAGCCGCTTGCCGTGCGTCAGTTTGAAGTAGAGCACCTGCAGGATGACGGACAGCGTTTCGGCAACATAGATGATACCGCAGAGGACGACGACCAGCGGGCTGCCCGTGAGGAACGCGCCGCCGACGACGAGGCCGCCGAAGAACAGCGAGCCCGTATCGCCCATGAAGACTCTTGCAGGATAGAAGTTATAAACGAGGAAGCCGGCGGCGGAGCCGATCAGAAGCGCGCCGATGACGGAGAGACCTTCGTTTCCGAGGAGAAGGAAGCCCGCAAGCGAGAAGAACACGCCGACGATCAGGGTGACGGAGCTGCAAAGCCCGTCGATGCCGTCGGTCAGATTGACGCTGTTGACGACGCCGGTCAGAAGCAGCATGGCGAGAACGTAGTAGCCCCAGCCGAGTTCCACGGAGATATCCGTGAACGGGATGCGCAGCGTCGTGTCAAGCCCCGTGAAGCGGATGAGCGCGACGAGGTAGAGCGCGGCGGCGAGCAGCTGCAGGACGTATTTCTGCCACGCGGTCAGCCCCTCGTTCTGTTTATGGCGGAGCTTGGCGGAGTCGTCGATGATGCCGATGAGACCGTTGAGGAGGCCGTAAGCGAGCGTCAGAAGAAGCGGAAGCGCCGCGGAGAACGATTCGCGCAGCGAGACCGAAACGATCGCGGCGGCACCGACGAGCACCGATGCCGCAAGGAACGCAAGACCGCCCATCGTCGGGGTGCCCTCCTTGCTCTTGTGCCAGCGCGGGCCGATGTCGAGGATCTTCTGCCCCATTTTATGGCTTTTCAGGACGGGGATCAGCCAGCGGGACACGAGCACCGTTATCCCGAACGTTAATACCAGCGAAAGCGCGTACGTTATGCCCGTCATAAGAAATTCCTTCCTTTTCCGTTCTGTCTCTTTATCAGTTGTTCTTGTTCCAGAAGTCGCGGCAAATGTTCGAGACGTTCTCCGCGGCAATACCGCGGCTCGCCTTGACGAGGACCGTGTCTCCCCTGCCGATACGGCGGACGATCTCGTCCGCGAGACGTTCGGGGTGATCCGTGTCCGGCTCCCAGACCGTTTTGTCGGGGCTCATGCCGGCGCACACAGCGCCCTCGCGGATATACGCCGCAAGCGGGCCGTAGCAGAAGAGGTATTTGAGCCCGAGCGTTGCCGCATAGGCGCCGATCTCGCGATGGAGACGCGGACCGTCCGTGCCAAGTTCAAGCATGTCGCCGAGGAGCGCGACCGCACCGCCGCCGTTTTCCTTGGCAACGGAGCGCAGCACGCCGAGCGCGGCGCGCATGGATTCGGGGTTGGCGTTGTAGCAGTCCTCGATGAGGCGGACGCCGCCCACATCGACGATATTCTGGCGCATACCGACCGCACGGTAGGCAAGAAGCCCGCGGCGGATCTCGTCTTCGGTGAGGCCGAGTTTTCTGCCGACGGCGATCGCTGCCAGCGCGTTGCCGACGTTATGAAGACCGATGAGCGGCAGGCGGACGTCCTCCCAGACGGTGCCGTCTGCGGCGCGGAACGTGAAGCTGACCCCGCCGGCATTCTCGGTGACGTCCGTGGCGTAAAAGGCACAGTCCGCGTCGCCCGACGCGGAGAAATAAACCGGCTGCATCGGCGATGACGCGACGGTACGGAGCATATCGTTATCGCCGGAGAGGATCAGCATGCCCTCGCCGGGCGTCATGCCGTCGGTGATCTCCATTTTCGCGCGGAGGATGCCCTCGCGGCTGCCGAGATATTCGAGGTGCGCCGTGCCGACGTTCGTGATGACGGCGATATCGGGACGCGCCGTTTTCGACATCCGGCTGATCTCGCCGGGATGATTCATGCCCATTTCAAGGACAGCGGCTTCGTCGTCCGGACGGAGCGAGAAGAGCGTCAGCGGCAGGCCGATCGTGCTGTTGAGGTTGCCCTCCGTTTTGAGAGTGCGGAAACGCGTGGAAACGACGGAGGCGATCAGCTCTTTTGTCGTGGTCTTGCCGACGCTGCCCGTCACGGCGACGGTACGGAGCGGCAGAAGCGATTTATACCACGCGGCGAGGTCGTTCATGGCGCGGACGGTATCATCTACGACAACGGCGGCGAAGTCGCCGGTGATCCCCTCGGGTTCACGCTCACAGAGAACAGCAGTGCAGCCGGACGCAACGGCGGCGGCGATATAGGCGTGCCCATCGGTGCGCTCGCCGCGGATCGCGCAGAAAAGTGCGCCGGGCGCCGCTTCACGTGAGTCGATCACGACAGACGACACCGCGGCGGCGCCGTTTCCGAACGTGACGAGCCGGCCGCCGGTCGCACGCGCGATCTCCGCCGGGGTGATTTCTCTGATTTTGAGTGCTGCGCTCATGATGTCCTCCGGGAACAATTCCTGTTTTTCTGTTTATCGTCTGCCGTCCCGCGACCGCATAGCGGCCAGCGCGACGGCTCTTTCGTCAAATTCGTGTTTGCCGGTTTTGTCGATCTCGTATTTTTCGTGTCCTTTACCGGCAAGGACAAGAACGTCGCCGTCTTCGCAGAGCGAAACGGCGCGGCGGATCGCCCGGGCGCGGTCGGAAATGACCTCGTGCGGGGCATCCGGCGGAAAACCGGACAGAATATCCGAGAGGATCGCCTCCGGCGATTCCGTGCGGCAGTTGTCAAGCGTCAAAACGGTGTAGTCAGCAAGTTCCCCGGCGACGGCGCCCATGACGGAGCGCTTCGTTTTATCGCGGTCGCCGCCGCATCCGAAGAGGACGAGGAGCCGTCCCCGGGTAAAGCGTCTGACCGAGGAAAGAAGCGCGCGGAGTGCCTCCGGGGTGTGCGCATAGTCGATCATGACGGTGTACGATCGTGCCACGCCGTCCGTGACCGTTTCCATGCGGCCGGGAACGGCGCGGCAGGCGGCGATCCCACGCACGGTATCGGCGGGCGAAACGCCCGCTTCCAAAGCGGCGGCGGCAGCGAGCAGGACGTTCTCCGCCATGAAGCGGCCGGGCAGGCACGTTCCGATCTCGAACGTGCCACGGGGAGAGGTCAGCCGGAAACGGCTGCCGTCCGGGCGCTCGGCAAGATCGGACGCGGCGTAGTCCGCCGCGGGAGAAAAGCCGCACGTCACGGCGGGACAAGCGATTCGGGAAAGGAGCGTCTCCGCGTACGGCGAAGCGGTCGAGACGACCGCGCGGCGTGCTTTTTCAAAGAGGATGGCTTTTGCCGCGAGGTACGCGTCCATCGTGCCGTGGAAATCGAGATGCTCGGGGGAAAGATTGGTGAACAGCGCAAAGTCGGGGCGGACTGCCGCGAGCTTGCGCTGGGAAAGCGCGTGGGAGGATGCCTCGAGGACGACGTCGCTGACACCGTCGTCACGGAACGAGGCAAGCAGCCGGTAGAGGATCGCGGGGTCAGGCGTCGTCATCGCCGCCGCTTTGCCGCTGACGGACGAGCCGCCCGCAGGAAGTTCTCCGTACGAGTCGCCGCCGAGGCCAAGCGTGCCGACCGTCGCGGTCTTCCTGCCGGCGGCGCGGAGGATCGACCAAAGGACTGCCGTCGTCGTGGTCTTGCCGTTCGTACCGGTGACGGCGAAAATGCGCATCGACGACGCCGGGTCGCCGAAGAAGCGGCTTTGGAGGAGTGCTTCCGCCTCGCGCGTATCGGGAACGAGGCAGACGGGGATCGGAAGGAAGGTGTCCGGCGCAGTCTCCAGGGCGACTGCGGCGCAGCCGCGCGCGGCTGCTTCGGGGACGAAAGCGTGACCGTCCGCTTCCCTGCCGCGGAGCGCGACGAAAAGCGTGCCGGGGCCGGCAGAGCGGGAATCGGAAACGACGGACGTGATCTCGACGTCGCAAAACGTGCCGCCGGAAACGCGGACGCAAGGAAGCGCGGAAAGAAGTTCGGAAAGACGCATACGGCTCACCTCGGGAAGAAATATCGTTTTACTTCCCGGCGGTGTGCCCTGCCGTTTAATCGTCCGCGATGTCCATGTGGCGCACCTCGATCGTCACGAGCGTGCCGCGCGTGACGTAGGTGCCTTCGGCGACGGACTGGTCGATGACAGTCGCGTCCGCGCCGCTCGGGCCGCTGATCGCGATATTGAGCCCGAGATTGACGAGTTTTTTATTGGCCGCCGAAACGGTAAGTCCGACGAGTTTCGGCACTTTCACCGTCTTTTCCGGCGATTCGGAGCCGGTATAAAGGATGACACGGCCGCCGTCTTTGGTGATTTTGGAGCCGCTGGCGGGGACCTGATACATGACCGTGTCGCCGTCGCCGACGACCTCGAATTTCACGCCCTCGTAGGAGAGCGCGTTCTCCGCCGCCTTGCGGGAGAGGCCGACGTAACTCGAGACCATGACGTTCTTTTCGTTGTCCGCCGATTCGATGCCGATATACGGCAGGACGGTACCCATCAAGCTGCCGACGTACGGCGCCGCGACGACGGAGCCGTAGGATGCGCCTTCGCTCGGTTCGTCAACGATGATGATCGCCGCGACCTGCGGGTTGTCGCTCGGTGCGTAGGCGACGCAGGAGCCGACGCGAAGTCCCTCTTTCTTGCTGTCCTTTTTCTCGGAGGTGCCCGTCTTGGCAGCGATCTTATAGCCCTCGACGTAGGCGTTCTTCGCGCCGCCGTTGCCGGAGACGCCCTCTTCGAGGATCTCACCGAGCGTCCGACACGTTGCCTCGCTGATCACCTGCCGCACGACGTTCGTCTCGTATGCGGTGACGATGTTGCCGTCCGCGTCCTGAATGGAGGAAAGCAGGTGCGGCGAGAGGAGATAGCCGCCGTTGGCGACAGCGGAGATCGCCGTGAGCTGCTGGACGGCGGAAACGTTGAAGTTCTGACCGAACGCGTAGATCTGCTGCGACAGAACGTCGATATCGAACGATTTGCGTGCGAGGATGATGCTGCCGCCTTCGGCGGGCAGGTCGATCCCGGCGCGTTTCTTATAGCCGAACGCTTCAAGGTAATTATAGAATTTCTCGGCGCCGAGTTTTTCGCCGACGTCCATGAAGACGACGTTGCAGGACTGCTGGAGGCCGACCGCAAAACTCAGCGAGCCGTGGCCGGAGGTCTTATGGCAGTGGACGGGATCGACGCCCTTGATGACGGTCTTTTTGCCGCCGCAGTAGAACATGGTGTCGGGCGTGACGATGTCTTCCTCGAGCGCCATCGCGGCGGTGATGATCTTGAATGTCGAGCCGGGAATGTAGGAGTCCGTCACGGCCTTGTTCGTCCACATGGAGTACAGAAGTTCGTAATACTTTTCCTTGTATTTATCCGTTCCCTCTTCATAGCGCGCAAGCTCTTTTGCGGAGTATTCGTCGAGCGTGTAGGGGTCGTTGAGGTCGAAGGACGGGTACGTCGCCATCGCGAGGATGGCGCCGGTGTTGACATCCATGACGATGCCGGTAACGCGGTTGCCCGCCTCGGAGTCGATATACGCCTCGCGGAGCTGCGTTTCAAGCGCGTGCTGGATCGTCACGTCAATGGTCGTGACGATGCTCGATCCGTTCTCGGCGTCGATGAAACTTTCGTAATCGTACGGCATATCGTTGCCGAACGGGTCCTGTGCCTCGATATAGCGGCCGCTGGCGCCTTCGAGCAGATTGTTGTAATAACTTTCAAGGCCGTAAACACCGGCGCCGTCGGCGTTGGTAAAGCCGATGACGTGGCACGCGAGCGAGCCGTACGGGTAGTAGCGCATCGTGCCGGCTTCGAGGAATATCTGCTTATGGAGATCGTACTCGTCGATGAACGCGCGGATCTCGTCGGCGACGTCGTCCTTTACCTTCGTGGCGATAACCTCGTATCTTCTGCCGTCCTTGGCAGCTTTCTCGATGACCATGTCGTAGGAGACGCCGAGTTTTTCCGAGAAGAACGTGGCGATCAGCTTGTTCATCGGCAGGGCGGAGGTCTTCTCTTCTCCGCGCTCGTCCGTGCG
The DNA here is from genome assembly GCA_024404475.1 of Clostridia bacterium. Taxonomy (GTDB): domain Bacteria; phylum Bacillota; class Clostridia; order Oscillospirales; family CAG-272; genus JAKSPV01. The sequence continues at coordinate 16,017 of JAKSPV010000006.1, forward strand.
CGTCCACGTCAGAACGGCGCCCGGATCGTCCGCCATCGCGTCGATGATGTCCTGCGGGGAGATGATGATCTTATAGACCGTGATATTGGTGGCAAGAAGCTTCCCGTTGCGGTCGTAGATCTCGCCGCGGTTCGGGTTGACCTCCAGCTCGTAGGTGATCTCGTCGATCACGAGCTTCTGGTAATACTCGTAATTGACGACCTGTAAGCTGAAAAGACGCACGACAAGGCCGAGCATCATCAGAAGGATGAGCCCGTATACCAACATCGTGCGTTTATTCGTTTTTCGGTCGACCCGTTTCCTGATGACTGCCACGGAATTCTCCCTTCTGAACGGTTTCTCGCCTTTATCCCCATGCCGCAAAACCGGGTGCGGCGCGTGTTCCCTTGCCCGAGCTCGCGAAACGCGGACGAACAGGTCCCAAGCACCTCACCCTGGTCATTGTATGAACTGCTGCTTGCAAATATTCAATTGGTGTCCCCGCGGGACGTGTCAATGGAAGTAATACCGGATGCCGGTCGCCCAGGACTGGAGCGCGGAGAGGAGCGTGCCGGATGCGGACGCATCGGTGTTTTCGTTCTCGCCCTCAAGTTCGATCTGCGCGCCGCTGCCGGCGACGGTAACGAAGCGGCTGTCAACAACGTCGCTGCTGACCATGCCGAGCTTTTCGGTGGCGATTTCCTGAATGGTGCGGATGTCATCGCGGAGTTCCAGATCGACGCGGAGTTCGTTCTGCTCGGCGATGAGTGCTTCCTGACGCTGTTCAAGAGAGGTGATATCGCGGTTGACCTCGTTGGCCTCGGCAAAGCTGTAAATGATGACGAAGAGAAGAACGACGAAGACGATGCCGAGCGTGATCGCACCGACGGGAACGGAACGTTTCGCGGAGGAGATACGCTCCTCGGCGACCTGACCGCACAGACGGCGGTAGAGACTCTTGCAGGACTCTGCTACCCAATGGCAGGCATCGGAGAGGATCTCCAGAGCACCGCCGAGCACCGGAACGGCATAGATGCCGCTGCGCTCGGATTCCATTTGCTCCGCACGCTCGCGCTCATACTTGGCAGCGGTCTGACGGACTCTCGCGGCGCTGGAATATGCTTTCGTGTAGCCCGGAACGCGGATGTTCTCGGGAAGGACGAAACCGCGGTTACGGATCGCCTCGAACGTGCGGCTGCGCATGCGGCCGGACGTCTTTTCGGTGTAATCAAGCGGCTGGATACGGCGGCCGTTGTCGATCGAGCGAGTACGGACGGGCTCGGCGGCAGAAGCGGTGCGGACGGCAGAAGCGTACGTGCTGCGGGAAACGGCTTCGCGGCGGACGCTCGTTTCGGTGCGAACAGCCGGCGTCTGGAAAACAGCCGTCGGAGCATCTTCGTACGGATCGATGCCGCGGGAAACACGCTGCATGACTTCACGCGTGGAAACGCTGCTTGCAAGGCCCGGTGCATTCACACCGCGCCCGCGGAACTCTCTCTGCAGTTTCTCGCAAAGGGGGTTTCTCATCATTTGCACTTCCTGGTTAGTCAACTGTGTTCCCTCCCCTCGACACGCCGGTCAGCGACGTGCGGGTCTTATCTTCGTCTTTTTCTTTTATAACTTCATGACACACCGCAACTTCGCGCTGCGGGAGCGGGGGTTGCCGGCGAGTTCTTCCTCCGACGGGAGGATCGGCTTGCGGTTCATGAGCTCGATAACCGGCTTTTTGCCGCACACGCACACCGGGAAGTCCGGCGGGCACGTGCATCCGGAGGCAAGCTGTGCGAAGGTCTGCTTAACGATCCGGTCTTCCAGCGACTGGAAGGTGATGACGGCGGCGCGGCCGCCCGGTTTCAGCCGGCGGATCGCGCCCTCAAGGGACGGTGCGATGGCGTCGAGCTCACCGTTGACCTCGATGCGGATCGCCTGGGAGGATCGCGTGGCGGGATGCTGCGCCTCGGCGCGGCTTGCCGCCGCGGGGATCGCGCCGGCGATCACGGAAGCAAGTTCCGTCGTCGTTGCGATCGGTCTCTCCTCTCGCGCACGGACGATCGCCGCCGCGATGCGGGGAGCAAATTTTTCTTCGCCGTAATCCCAGAGGATCCGGCGCAGGGACGTTTCATCGTAACCGTTCACGACCGAGTCGGCCGTTTTGGCGGCGCATTGATCCATGCGCATATCGAGCGGCGCGTCTGCCATGTAGGAGAAGCCGCGTCCGGCGTCGTCGAGCTGATGCGAGGACACGCCGAGGTCCCAAAGGACGCCGTCGATCCCGTCGATGCCGAGAGAATCAAGCACGTCGGCCACCGCCGAGTAATTCGTTTTCACAAGCGTCACGCGATCGCCGAACGGAGCGAGCCGCTGCCGGCAGGCCGCCAGCGCTTCATCGTCTCTGTCGAGGCAGATGAGGCGTCCGCCTTGCGGAAGCGCCGCCGCGATGAGCGAGGAGTGACCGCCGCCGCCCGCGGTGCAGTCAACGTAAATGCCGCCGCGCTGCGGTTCAAGTGCCGCGAGGCATTCCCCCGCGAGGACGGAAACGTGATGGAATTCCATGCCGGGCGTATCAGAGACCAAGCTGGATCATCAGGTCGGTGATGTCCTCGGGGCTCGTTGCCTCGGTCTGTGCCTTCCAGTTTGCCGCACTCCAGATCTCGGCGTGGTTGCCGCTGCCGATGACGACGGCTTCCTTTTCGATCTGTGCGAACGCGACGAGGTCGGCGGAGAGAAGGATTCTTCCCTGCGAATCCGGCTGTGCGGTCTGCGCGTTCGAATAAATGAAGCGGATGAAGGCGCGTGCCTGTGTCGCAGGCAGCTCTTCGATCTTCCGCGTGTACTTTTCCCATTCTTCCATGGAGTAGACGCTGAGGCAATGGTCGGAGCCGCAGGTGATCATAAAGGTGTCACCGAGCAGTTCCCGGTGTTTCGCCGGCATGAACAAGCGGTTTTTGCTGTCCAGCGTATGTTCGTATTTTCCTGTGAGAACCACCTGTCGGCACCTCCTTTTCCGTGATTTTATCCACTTTCCACCACAACGCACCACTTTGGTATACCTATTCTACACTATGAATGCCAAAAATGCAATACTTTTTTTCAATTTTTTTGCGATTTTTTTGATTGTTTTTTGGGATTTTCTACAATTTCTCCGTCCTTTTTTCGATTTCCCGCGCGGAATTTCGTCTTTTGCCTATTATTGCGACAAAAAAAGAAAACCGCCCCTTTTTTCGGGGCGGTTTCCGGTGCGGAAAACGCTGCTTTTTTACTTGTTTCGCCAGTATGCGAGAAGCTGTTCCGCCGCAGCGGCGGGAACGGCGTCGCCGAGCGGTGCGCCGTAACGGATCAGCTCCCTGACGTACGTCGAGCTGATCGCGGAGAGCGTCGGATCGGTCGGCAAAATCACGGTTTCAAAGTCGGGATCGAAGCGGCGCATGATGTTAGCGAGGTCGTACTCGTAATCGAAGTCCGTCGCGCAGCGCGCACCGCGGACGAGAACGTCGGCTTTCTTGTCATGCAGGAAATCGGAAACGAGCCCCTCGCAGAGCCCGACGCGGACGTTCGGAAGGTCGGCGACGGCGAGCCGGACAAGTTCCGTACGCTCGGCGGCCGTGAACAGATTGTTCTTTTCTGCATTTGCCGAAACTGCCACCCAAACGACGTCGAAAAGACGGGATGCGCGGGTGATCAGATCGACGTGGCCGGACGTCACGGGATCGAAACTGCCGGTGACGACGGCTGTCGTTTTGTTACGCTTCATCGGATGTTCCCTCCTGCCCTGCGGGCTCGAGCAGCGTCACGCGGACGCGGCCGTAAGTGGCGTTTTTGCGGACGGCAAAACGTTTTTCAAGCGACCCGTCGCCGCCGAACAGCGTCTCGCTCATCGCCGCTTCCTCCCGTTCGGGATTGGTGCGACGTTTGCCGTAGGAGCGGTTCGTTTCGGGCGTTTCGGACTCGCAGACGATGATGGCGCCGGGCGCAAAAAGGCCGGCGTCAGAGAGTTTGCGGAGCGCCTCGGGCAGCAGGCCGGACGCGTATGGCGGATCGAGGAAGACGATATCGTACTGCTCTTTGCCGGCGGCGCCGCGGATGAACGAGGCGTAGTCGGCGGCGGCGGTGCGGCAGCGATCGAACAGTTTTGCCTTCTTCGCGTTCGCCATGATGATATCGGTCGCGGCGCGGTTCTCGTCGATCAGCGTCGCTTTGGCGGCGCCGCGGCTGAGCGCTTCGAGAGCAAGCTGGCCGGAGCCGGCGAAAAGATCGAGAACGCGGCGTCCCTCGATCTCGAACTGGATCATCGAAAACATGGATTCCTTGACGCGGTCTGTCGTCGGACGGGTGGACTCGCCCTCGAGCGTTTCGAGGTTCATGCCGCGCGCGGTACCGGTGATAATTCTCATGATGATGCAACCTTTCTTACTGCGGCTTGTGTGCCGCGGAAAAATACGAAATGATGTGCTCCGCGTCGGCGCGGGAAATGCCGGGCGCTGCGGCGAGCGTTTCGAGATCGGCGTCTTTGACGGCGCCGAGCGTGCCGAAATGGGCAAGGAGGCGTTTCGCCTTCGCCGGGCCGATGCCGGGGATCTTTTCGAGCGTGGAGGAACGCAGCGTCTTGCGCTTCTGCTGATCCATGCGCGAGACGGTGAAGCGGTGGACTTCCTCCTGCAGGCCGTAGACGAAGCGGAAGACCGCCTGCTCGCGCGCGACGCTGATCTCGCCGGTGTCGGAGCAGAGCGTGCGCGTTTTGTGGTGCTCGTCCTTGACCATGCCGAAAACGGGAATGCGGAAGCCCGCCTCGGCGAGCGCCTGCCGGACGACGGAAACGTGTCCCCTGCCGCCGTCGAGGAGGATCAAATCGGGCATCTCGGCGTAAGAGCCGCCCTCATCAGCAAGATGCGCGGCGCGGCGCAGGATCGCCTCCCGCATCGCGGCGTAGTCGTCCTGCCCCGATTGGCACTTGATCTTGAAAAAGCGGTAGTCGCTTTTTTTGAGTTTCGCGTTCTGCGCGACGATCATGCCGGCTGTGATGTATTCGTTCCCGTAGGAGGAAATATCGTAGCACTCAATACGCTCGGGCAGCGTTTCAAGCCCGAGGAGCTGCGCGAGCGAGATGAGCAGTTTTTCGTCGCCCGACTCGCGGCGGTGTTCGTTCTCGCCGTGGCGGCGGGCATCATCCTCCGCCATGCGGCAGAGCTGGCGGGCGTCGCCTCGCTCCGGTGTGCGGAGCGTGACCTTATGGCCGGCTTCGGCGGAAAGGTACGTGCTGAGAGCGGTACACTCTTCCGCGGGGAGGCGGAACGAGAGCAGGATCTCGCGCGGGATATACGTACGTCCCTGGTAGAGCGAGACGATAAACGACGTGATCGGCGACTCGGTGTCGGACGCATCCTCCGTGGCGCTGTCCGCGTCGGGGATCGCGCCAAGGATCTCGTCCGGTCCGAACAGGAAATGCTCTGTATCGGTGATATAGCCGGAACGGATATAGAACACGGCGGCGCACTGCATATTTTCGGCGGCGGAGACGGCGACGACGTCGCACTCGAAGTCCGGTGCGCCGACGGTCTTCTGCTTTTCCCCGAGGCGGCGCATCGCGGCGATGCTGTCGCGGAGGCGCGCGGCTTCCTCAAAGCGGAGCTCTTCGGCGCATTTGTTCATGCGCTCCTCCGTCTCGCGGATTGCCCTGCCGGTGTCGCCGCGGAGGATGTCAACGGCGCGTTTCGTGATCCCGGCGTACTCCTCCTCGGAAACGTCGCCGGCGCAAACGCCGACGCAGCGGCCGGTCTGCCGGTAGATACACGGACGCTCTTTACCGATGTCGCGCGGGAACTGGAGTTTGCAGGCGGGCATGCCGAGCGTTTTTTCAAGCGTGTTGATGATCGAAAAGACGGCGGCGGTGCCGGAATAAGGGCCGAAGTAAAGCGAACCGTCCTCCGTACGCTGGCGCGTCATCGAAAGGCGCGGGTACGGAGCGCCGACGTTCAGCTTGATATACGGGTACGATTTCGCGTCTTTGAGCCGGATATTATAGCGCGGCGTGTGCTGCTTGATGAGCCGGTTTTCAAGGGCGAGCGCCTCCATTTCGGTGTCGCAGGTGATGAAATGGAAGTCATAGACGCGGGAAGCCATGCGCGTCGTTTTGACGTCGTGCCAGCCGTGAAAATACTGGCTGACGCGGTCGTGGAGGCAGCGGGATTTGCCGACGTAGATGACGCGGTCGCGCTCGTCGAGCATGATATAGACGCCGGGCTGATGCGGGAGCGCCGCCGCTTTCGTGCGGAGATAGGCGAGACGCTCGTCCTCCGACGGGCGTCTGACGTCGTTTCCCATGCGGCCACCTCCCGTTTCCCTTTCTACAAAATAATGCCGTTCAGGACGAGCCCGACCGGCATATTATGAAGCATGTTGATTTCGCTTATTCGTTGAAGCCGGTTTCCACCAGAGCGGACAGACCGTCCAGCGCTTCCTGCTCGTCCGCACCGTCGGCGATCAGCGTGATCTCCATATCTCTCACGATGCCGAGCGAAAGAACGCCGAGCAAGCTCTTTGCGTTGACTCTGCGGTCGCCCCGTTCCACCCAGATGGAGCTCTTATAGGAATTGGCCTTCTGAATAAAGAACGTGGCAGGTCTCGCGTGAAGACCCACGCTGTTTTTCACGGTAACGTTACAAGAAATCATACGTCTGCTCCCGATGATCTGAATTTGCTTCCGGCGCCTCATCTGCGCTCGCACGGATCCAATTTGATACTTTGGATTATAGCATACAGATTCCGCAAAATCAAGCCTTTTTTCGAATTTTTACGCTTTCGGCACTTTTTGCGGCGGGAAATGCGCTTTTTTGTCACTTTTGAACCGAAAAGCCCGCCAAAAGGCGGGCTCACGGTCATTTTTCAGATTTTACGGACGGTGATCGTGACGTTTTCACCGTTGATGTTCCACTCTTTCGAGATGCCGTCGATCGGCCCCGCGGAGATGGACTCGGCAAGGACGCTGTGCGCGACGGTGTCGCCCTGGCGGGCGAGGATGCCGTCGATCATCTCACTGCCGGTGACGGAGACGGCGATGTGGTCGGTCACCTCAAAATCGGCGTCTTTCCGCATCGTCTGGATCTTCGAGATCAACTCACGGACGTAGCCCTCTTCGACGAGCTCCGGCGTCAGCTCCGTATGGAGCGCGACGGTGATGCCGCCGTCGGCGACGGAGAAGTAGCCGGCTTTCTGCTGCACGTCGATGAGCAGATCGTCGCGCGTCAGCGCGACCTCATCGGCGCCGAACGTGAAGTGCAAAGCGCCTGTCTCGTCGAGTTCTTTCATCGCGGCGTTGCCGTCAACGGCTGCGAGCGCGTTCTTGATCTGACCGAGCAGTTTGCCGTACTTCGGGCCGACCGTTTTGAGCTGCGGCTTGAAGCTGTACGAGGAGATTGCGGAGACGTCGGCGACGAATTCCGCTTTCTTGACGTTGAGTTCGTCCTCGACAATCGCGCGGTAGTAGTCGCTGACGGCGCGGTCGGTCTTGACGTACATATCGGCGAGCGGCTGGCGGTTCTTGATGTTCGCGCCGTTGCGCGCTGCTCTGCCGAGCGTGACGACGGAGAGGATGAATTCCATGTCGTCCTCGAGTTTCTTGTCGACGCGGCTCTCGTCCACGGTCGGGAACGAGCAGAGGTGGACGCTGATCGGCGCCGTCTGATCGACGGAAGTGACGAGGTAGCGGTAGATGTCCTCCGCCATGAACGGTATCATCCGCGCGGCGGCCTTCGCGGTCGTTACGACGCAGGTATAGAGCGTCATGTACGCGGCGATCTTGTCGTCAGGCATACCGGGCACCCAGAAGCGCGCGCGGGAGCGGCGGACGTACCAGTTGGAAAGTTCGTCCACGAAGACGGAGAGCGCCTTCGCCGCTTCGGGAATCTGGTAGTGAGCAAGACGGGTATCGACCTCGCCGACCATGGTATTGAGCCGGGAGAGGATGAAGCGATCCATGACGGTCAGCGCCTTATCGTCGAGCGCGTACTTCGTGGGATCGAATTTGTCGATCTCGGCGTAGAGCACCCAGAACGCATAGGTGTTCTGGAGCGTGCCCATGAACTTCCGCTGGCCCTCGGTGACAGCGCGGTCGGAGAAGCGGCTCGGCAGCCACGGTGCGGAGTTCGTGTAGAAGTACCAGCGGATCGCGTCGGCGCCGTGCGTTTCGAGCGCACCGAACGGATCGACGGCGTTGCCCTTCGACTTCGACATTTTCTGTCCGTTCTCGTCCTGGACGTGGCCGAGGACGATGACGTTCTTATACGGCGACTTGCCGAACAGGAGCGTGGAGATCGCCATGAGCGAATAGAGCCAGCCGCGCGTCTGATCGACCGCTTCGGAGATGAAGTCCGCCGGGAACTGCTTCTCGAAGACCTCTTTGTTCTCGAACGGATAGTGGTGCTGTGCGAACGGCATCGAGCCGGAGTCGAACCAGCAGTCGATGACCTCGGGGACGCGGTGCATCTCGCCGCCGCATTCCGAGCAGCGGATCGTCACCTCGTCGATGAAGGGACGGTGGAGTTCGATGTTCTCCGGG
>JAKSPV010000060.1 GCA_024404475.1 Clostridia bacterium
CCGTTTCCTCAGGCAGTTCTTCTGCCGACTCTTCGGTTTCTTCGGCCGGTTCTTCCGGCACGGGAATCACCTCGGGCATCGGCTCTTCTGCCGGCTCCGCCTGCGTTTCTTCCGGTGTTTCCTCAGGCAATTCTTCTGCTGGCTCTTCGGTTTCTTCGGCTGGCTCTTCGGCCGTCTCTTCCGGTGTTTCTTCCGCCGGGGCGAACTGCGCCAGCCGCTCTTCCCTGTTGTCCTCTTCCGGCTCCGGCTCCGGCACTTTCAGCTCCGGCAGGATCCCGTCGTTGAACGTGATCGCCGCACCCGCGCGCGCTTCGTCTTCCGGGGTGGCCTTCGGACGCACCCGCACCGGGCGCTCCGCGAGATACTGCACGACGATGCCCGCCGCCGAGAGGGCGGCGCCGACGCCGAGCGTGATCAGAAAGAGCACCGTGCGGTCAAGCGACAGGGCCGGCGCAAAACCGAGAACTTCGAGGAGCCGCACCGCGGCGAACGCCGCGGCAAAGCCGGAAAGTCCGGAGAAAACGATCTCGCTGTGCCGCATCACGAGCGAGAGCAGTACCGCCGCGCCGACGCCGCAGAGCCCCGCAATGACGAGCGCCCACGCCGAGCCGAGCGCGGGAAAGATCTCCGTGATCCCCCAGAGCACGAGCCCGAACACGCTGAGCCCGTACGACAGGAACGCGCCGACCTGCCAGAGCAGCGCGCCGATGATCCCGCAGATGAGCGCGGCACCGGCGACAAGCCCGAGAAGCACGAGAGACGAGAGAAACGGTGCGAAAATTTCGCAGAGGACCGCCGTCACCGCCGCGCCGAGAAGCGCCATTCCGAAAGCATGACGCACACGGCGAACCCGATAACCGAGGAAGCACCAAACAAGCGCTGCGGCGGCGAGTACGCCCGCCACGACGAGCGCCAGCGGCGCGAGCCACAACGTGATCTGCGAGATCGCCTTGGCAACGGCTTCGCCGGGCAGCGGGATCGTCCGCGGCACCGTCGGCAAGAGAGTCAGATCCAGAAAAGCGAAAAACATAAGTCACGCCTCCGATATCCGTTTTTTTCAGTATACCATACCGCGGCCGCATCCGCAAGGTCTTTTTCGCGCCGCAGGTTTCGTTTTCCGTCACAAAACCGAACTTTTCCGAACAAAAAGTCGGACAAAAGTGCTTGACCGGCCGGAGTCAAAATGGTATAATATCCGCGAAGTCCGGGGGACTATCCGCACGGCATGACAGAAAAGAGGTCTTGACAATGTCGACGGCAGGATCCGGGCAGGTCGTTTATTTCTGAACACAAAACAGCCGGGCATCGCCCGGCTGTTTTTTTATTTTGCTTTCTTCCGCTCTTTCAGTTTCTTCGCCGCCGTCTGACAGCCGATGAAGACCGTCACAAGCAGCGCGTCGAGCGCGAGATAAACGAGAAGCATCATCGGCGCCGTCAGAAACCGCAGGCCCGCCTCGGCGAGCTTGTCGGAGATGTCCTCGAACAGCGGCACGCCGCCCGCCTCGTAGTACTGCATGTAGTCCCAGCCGTGATAAAAGTCGGCCGGGATCACGAGCAGCGAGAAAACGCCGTGCACGGCAAACGCTTTCCAGATGTCGGAGAAGCGGAATTCCTTATAGCGCGTGACGACGATAAAGAGCGCGGTAAAGACCATGAGATAATGGAAGGTCATGGAGTAGAACGCGCCGAACGTGAAAAACGGGTACCAGTTGAGCCCGCGGATAAAAAGAACGTTGCTGAGCCCGCCGACGAGACCGATCGTCGCGACCCACGAGAGGCACCAGTCATGCACCTTGCCCTTCGTGAACGCCGCGAATATCATGCAGTAGATGAAGAGCGAGCAGGTGTAGATCGGCAAAAGGCCTTCCCAGTTGAAGCCGCGCCCGGTCCGGACGTCCCAGACGCTCTCCCACGTCACCTTCGCGATCTCGAGGATCGGCAGAAGGATGCCGGCGACCTTCATGTACCGCTCGACGTTTTTCCGTTTCGCATTGCGGAAAATGACGAGCAGAGCGGCGATCGAAACGAGCGTGAAGATCATGTAAAACCAGCGGGCGCCGCCGTCGTAATCCTGCCCGCTGTACCCGGCGATGTTGTACTTGTAGTCAAAAAAATGATATTCACCATTCCAGAACATGAGCGTACCTGCCTTGTTGTTTTTGTGGTAGATGCGTTTCGGCACACGGCCGACGGCTCAGTATACCATAATCCTCCAAAAAAAGCAAGCATCAAAAAACCGCGCTCCGAAGGGCGCGGTTTCCGTGCAAAGGAAGTGTTCGTTTTTATACCACCGCCGCGATAATGCGGGCAAGGCGGCCCTCGTCGATCGGTTCGATCGCGGCGAGGCAGCCGTCGGCAGTCGCGCCGACGCGGAGGATCAGCTCACGGATCGCATCCGTGTCCGGCTTTTCGACGCCAGCTTCGCGGAGCGTTACCGGAACACCGCTCTCGCGGAAGAACGAAACGAGCGCGTCGACCGTTGCGGTTGCGGCGTCACCCGTGGGCTTTCCGGCGGCAAACGTTTCGCCGAAGAGCCGTCTGCCGAGCGCGGCAAACCGCGCCTCGCGTTCGGACGAGAGCCGGCAGACCTCGTGGAGGTAGCCGTTCATGAAGATCGCGAGCGTCACGCCGTGCGTCAGCCCGTACATCGCCGAGAGTGCGTGCCCCATCTTGTGCATCGGCGTCAGGGGGTACACGCCCGCCTGGATCCAGCCGTTCCACGCGATCGTCGTCACCCATTGGAGGTTCGTGCGGTGCGCGACGTTATCCGGCTCTGCCAGAACCGCGGGCAGTTCGGTCATCACCGAGCGGAGCAGACTCTCGCCGAGCCCGTCCTGCACAGGGGACGTCTGATCGCCGTTCACGTACGCTTCGAGGATGTGCGACATCGCGTCCACGGCGCCCGCCGCCGTCATTCCGGCGGGGACGGAGACGGTCAGGGAGGGATCAATGATCGCGGCACGCGGATAGAGGCACGGCGCGGAGAGCCCGACCTTCTCGCCGAGCTCGTCGTTCGTCACGACAGAAACGCAGTTCGTTTCGCTGCTCGTCGCGGCGACGGTCGGGATCATCACGGTCGGCAGCGCCGCCGTCGGCGGCACGGCCACTTTTTTCGACGCACGGCTGTTGAACATCTTCCAGACGTCGCCGTCGTAAAGCACGCCTGCGGCGATCGCTTTCGTCGCGTCCATGACGCTGCCGCCGCCGATGGCGATGCAGAAATCGACGCCCTCGCGCCGGGCAAATTCGACCGCCTCGCGCACCTCGGAAAGCCGCGGGTTCGCGGAGATGCCGAGGAAATACGCGTACCCGACGCCGAGGTCGGTCAGCGATCTCTCGACGTTCGCCATCAGCCGGTCGAGGTACGCCCGTCTGCCGTAGGAAACGATCAACGCTTTCCCGCCGATGCCGCGGACGGCATCGGCGATGTTGTCAGAGGCGCCCGCGCCGAAGACGATCTTCGTCGGGACGCAGAGGGAAAACGGTCTCATACGTCAGTCCGTGATCCCGTTCGGGTGGAGCATGACCTTGATGCCTTCGAGGTTCTGCGCGACGGCAAAGCCCTTCTCCCAGTCATCAAGCTCGAAGTGGTGCGTCACGAGCGGCGCGGTCTTGACCTTGCCGGTCGCGATCAGCTTGAGGGCGGTCTCCCAGCTCGTCCAGTTGTGACCGAACGTGCCGATGAGGGAGATCTCGTGCGCGGTGAGGAGCGAGTATTCGATCTCGAGTTTCGGCTTCGTCAGGCCGATCTGGATCAGCTTGCCCTTCTTTTTGAGCGCCGTCATCGCGGCACAGATCGCCGCGCCGGAGCCCGTTGCGTCGTAGGCGAGATCGACGCCCACACCGCCGGTGATCTCTTTGATGCGCTGTTGCAGGTCTTCGCGCTGGACGTTGACCGTGTACTCGATGCCGAGCTCCTTCGCGGTAGCGAAGCGCGGCTCGTCCGCGTCAAGACCGGTGATGATGACGCGTGCGCCGAGACTGCGGACGACCTGCGCCACGAGCAGACCGATCGCACCGCATCCGGAGACGAGAGCGATATCAGTGGATTTGACGGGCGCGGTGTCGTAGACCGCGTGCACCGCCACGGCGAGCGGCTCACAGACGGCGCCGTTCGAGAACGAAACGCTGTCCGGCAGCGCGTGGAGAATGCCCTCGCGGGCGACCATGTATTCCGCCATGCCGCCGTCCACGCCGTAGCCGATCGAGAGGCGCTTGTCGCACATCAGGTAGTTGCCGCTCCGGCAGTAGTAGCAGTGGCCGCAGATGACCTGCGCGGTCTCGCAGACGACTCTGTCGCCGACTTTCGCGGAGGTGACGTCCGAGCCGATCTCGGCGACGACGCCGGAAAGCTCGTGTCCGAGCACGACCGGCGGATTGCTCCATGCGTGCCCCGCGCGGATTTTGAGGTCGGTGCCGCAGATGCCGACGGCCTTGACTTTGACGAGCACCTCGCCCGGGCCGATCGACGGTTTTTCTTTCTCACGCAGCTCGACGAAGCCCTCGCCCGGCTGCATTTTCATCAGTGCTTTCATGTTTCTATGTCCTTTCGTGCGGGTTGAATCCCCTGAAAAATCAAAGAATGGCTTTGTAGATGGCTTCCATCTCGGCGACGGAGGTCGGAACGTAGCAGTTGGCAAGAAGCCGCTGCTGGTTCTTCTCGACGTCGAGGGCGAAGTCGTGCGCTTCCCTGTCGCTCATGCCGTACGACGACATCGGGGCGCGGGGCGCCAAAGCGTCGATCAGCGCTTCGAGCTCGTCGAGCGGTCCGGTCAGGACAAGCAGCGAAGCAAAGCGTCCGCCGGGCGCTTTCTTCTCATAGTAGCGCAGCGCCGCCATCATCACCTCGTAGTTCGAGGCGCCGTGCGGCAGGTGGTAGTTCCCGCCGATCGGGTACGACATTGCGTGGATGAGCCCGCAGCCCGCGTTGGAGAACGCGATGCCCGCCTCGGTCGAGGCGAGGATGAAGTCGCCGAGGAGGGCTTTGCGGCTCTCGGCGCCGTTCGTCAGAATATAGCGGTAGCCCGCGACGAACGTCTTGATCGCGCTCTCGGAGAAGAGCGACGTGATCGCGTTCGCCTTCGGCGAGAGGTACGATTCGATCGCGTGAATGAGCGCGTCGATCGACGAGTGCATGAAGACCTTCATCGGCAGCGTCGAGATCAGCTCGGCGCAGAGCACCGCGTCGTCCGCGAACAGGACGTCGTCCGCAAGCCCGATCTTCGTCCCGAGTTTCGGGAACGCCGAGACGGAAATGTTCGTCACCTCGCTGCCCGTGCCGCACGTCGTCGGCAAAATGAGCAGCTGCTTCTCGCGCGTCGCCGTCTGCTTCTTCTGGAACAGAAGCTGGCAGTCGTCCCAGCCGCCCGTGGCGAGCAGTTTGCCGATGTCGATGACGGAGCCGCCGCCGACCGCGACGACGCGGTCGTACGGTTTCTTCGCCGCCGCGGCGCGGATCGCCATGATCATGTCCTCGGTCGGCTCGCCCGTGCCGAAGTCCTCGACGATGATGACGCTGCCGACGGGGGTTTCTTTCAGGAACGTGTCGTATATGATGCGGCTCGTGATGAGGAGATCACTGCCGCCGACGGCGTAGGACGAAACGACTTCCGCCCACGTCGCGAACTGTGTGATTTTCGGAACGACTCTGAAACTCATATGCATTACCCTTTCTTGGCGATGGCTTTCCTGGCCGCCGCCGCGATGTGTTTGGCTTCCAGCCCGAATTCCTCGGCGAGGAACGGACGCAGGCCGACGATGCCGAACCGGTCGTCGATGCCCACGCGCACGAGGGCGGCGGGCGCGTCCTCTGCGATGACCTCCGCTACCGCGGAGCCGAGACCGCCGATGATGTTGTGGTTTTCCGCCGTGACGATGGCGCCGGTCTCGGCCGCCGCTTTGATGACGGCTTCGCGGTCGATCGGTTTCAGCGTGAACATGTCGATCACGCGGGCGGAAATTCCCTCCTCGGCGAGCATTTCTGCCGCTTTCAGTGCGCCGGAGACGCAGTAGCCCATCGCGATGATCGTCACGTCCTTGCCGTCCCGGAGGAGATTTGCTTTTCCGATCTCGAACGTCGAGCCGTCGCCGTAGACGACGGGGCAGGTGCGCCGGACGAGCCGGAGATAGACGACGCCGGGGTGGTAGGCGATCTTCGGGACGAGATCGCGGATCATGGCAATATCGGTCGGCTCGACGATGGTGACGCCGGGGATCGTCCGCATGATGCCGAGGTCCTCGAACGCCATGTGCGTGCCGCCGTTGAGCGCGGCGGTGATGCCGGGATCGGAGCCGACGAGCTTCACGTTCTGTTTCGCGTAGGCGCAGGAAATGAAGATCTGGTCACAGACGCGGCGCGACATGAAGACGCCGAACGTGTGGGCGAACGGGATCTTGCCCTCGGCGGAGAGACCGGCGGCAACGCCGATCATGTTGGCTTCCTGGATGCCGCAGTCGATCGTGCGCTCCGGGTACGCCTTGGCGAACGGCTTCGTGCCCATGGCGCCCATGAGGTCGGCGTCGAGCAGGAAGATGCGCTCGTCCTTTTCGGCAAGGGAGAGCATCGCCTCGCAGAACGCGGCGCGCATCTCCGTCGTGCTTTCGGTAATGGGCATCTGAACGGTAAAGCTCATTGTGCCAGCACCTCCTTCAAAGCGGCGATCTCGCTGTCGAGCCGCGCCGAGGCGGCGGCATAGAGCGCGTCGTTTACATTGCAGTTGTGGTTCGACGCCTGGTTCTCGATCTCCGGGACGCCTTTGCCTTTCGTCGTGTGCATGACGATCATCGTGGGTTTTTCCGCCTGCGCTCTCGCGCGCTCGATCGCGTCGGAAATGGCGATCACGTCGTGCCCGTCGATCTCCTCGGTGCGCCAGCCGAACGCCTCATATTTCTTCGCAGGCGATTCGAGCGAGCAGATGTCGTCCGTCGTGCCGTCGATTTGCAGCCGGTTGTAGTCGAGGAAGCCGATCACGCGGCCGAGCTTCCGGTGGCCGGCGAACATCGCCGCCTCCCAGATTTGCCCTTCCTGCGTCTCGCCGTCGCCGCAGACGAAATAGACGTTGTTCTCTCGCCCGTCGGCGCGGCACGCCATCGCAATGCCCATCGCGCAGGAGATGCCCTGCCCGAGCGAGCCGGTCGTCATGTCGATGCCGGGCGTGCGGTTCATGTCGCAGTGGCTCGGGAGGTTCGTGTACGGCTGATTCAGCGTGTCGAGCTGTTCCATCGGGATGAAGCCGCGCATGGCGAGGCAGGCGTACACCGCCGGACCCGCGTGTCCCTTGCTCATCACGAGCCGGTCGCGGTCTGCCCATTTCGGGTTTTTCGGATCGACGCGCATCTTGTCGAAGTAGAGCACGGCGAGCAGATCGGCGACGGAGAGTGAGCCGCCGAGGTGGCCGATGCCGACCTTGTGGATCTGCCCGAGCGTGAGCCGGCGGATCTCCGCCGCACGGAGCTCGAGCGTCTTGCGTTTTCTTTCGAGTTCTGTCATGGTCATGACCTTTCTATCAAAGCCGGAGGGAGCGTCACTCCACGGTGTTTTTGCAGTTTTCGATCTTGGCGAGCGTTTCGGCAAGCTCGCCCTCGCCCTCGATCGCGCGGAGCGTCAGCGACGTTTTGACGACCTCGCCGCCGTCCAGATGCCGGAGCGTCCCGCCGTCGATCTCGCGCTGGCGGCCGCCCGCCTTGCAGTTCGTCGGCATGAGCCCCATCGCGTAGTCGCCGGACTGCATACTCTTCCACTGGGAGAGGTACGGCATGGAGCGCGCGTCGAACGAGACTTCGAGACCGACGCCGAGCGTCGGGTTATACATACAGTACGTCGAGAGCCCCGCGTCGTTTGCCAGTGCGTGGAACAGTCCGCCGCCGTTTTCGTCGCCGTTCGGCGTCGGTGCCGCGGCAAAGCAAGTCTTCTCGCCGAGCTCGCCCGGCGCGACGGGCAGGTACAGCCGCGACGATGCGTCGAGCAGCGGGAAGCCGAAGACGAGGTGGTACATCATCATGAAGGGCGCGGGGCGGAAGCCGTCGTTGCGGACGGTGTCAAAGACGCGGATCTCGCAGCTGCCGAGCGTCGTTTCGATATGCCGCTCGAGCGAGAGGTTGTCGCCGCACACGCTGCACTCGCGCATGATGCCGGAGCAGCGGAGGACGTATTCGTCGCCCTCCCACCCGGCA
>JAKSPV010000061.1 GCA_024404475.1 Clostridia bacterium
CATCCCGTTCTCCGCGGCTCCGCTGAAAACGGCGATATCTTCTTCCAGCACCGCGAGGCATGCAACAGCTACTACGACGCTGTTCCCGCGATCGTCGAAGAATACATGGGCAAGGTCAATGCCAAGTGCGGCACCGACTACAAGCTCTTCAACTACTACGGCGCTCCGGACGCTGACCGCGTCATCGTCGCCATGGGCTCCGTCTGCGACGTCGCAGAGGAAGTCATCGACTACCTCACCGCTATGGGTGAGAAGGTCGGTCTCGTCAAAGTCCGCCTGTACCGTCCGTTCGTCGCCGCGAAGCTCGCCGAAGCGATCCCCGCTACGGTGAAGAAGATCGCCGTCCTCGACCGCACGAAGGAGCCCGGCTCCCTCGGCGAACCGCTTTACCTCGACGTCGTTGCCGCTCTCGCCGTCACCGGCAGAAGCGACATCAAAGTCGTCGGCGGCCGCTACGGCCTCGGCTCGAAGGACACGACGCCTGCCTCCATTTTCGCCGTCTACGACAACCTCGCCGCTGACGCTCCGAAGGCCGGCTTCACGATCGGCATCGTCGATGACGTCACCGGTCACTCCCTCGACGAGAAGGTCTGCCCGGATACCGCACCGGCAGGCACCATCTCCTGCAAGTTCTGGGGTCTCGGCGGCGACGGCACCGTCGGCGCGAACAAGAACTCCATCAAGATCATCGGCGACCATACCGACAAGTACATTCAGGCGTACTTCCAGTACGACTCGAAGAAGACCGGCGGCGTGACGATCAGCCACCTGCGCTTCGGCGACAAGAAGATCAAGAGCCCGTACTACATCACGAAGGCCGACTTCGTCGCCTGCCACAACTCCTCCTACATCCTGAAGGGCTTCAAGATCGTTCAGGACGTCAAGCCGGGCGGCACGTTCCTGCTCGACTGCCAGTGGGGCGTTGACGGCCTCGAGAGCCACCTGCCCGCTGATGTGAAGCAGTACATCGCGAAGAACAACCTGAAGTTCTACATCATCGACGCTACCGACCTCGCCATCAAGAAGATCGGCAACGCGAAGGTCAAGAACACCATTCTTCAGTCCGCGTTCTTCTCGCTCGCCAACATCCTGCCGAAGGACGAGGCGATCGACTACATGAAGAAGATGGCCTACAAGTCCTACATCAAGAAGGGCCAGGCCATGGTCGACCTCAACTACGCCGCTATCGACGCCGGCGCTGACGCGATCGTGAAGGTCGACGTTCCCGCCGCATGGGCTTCGGTCGCTCCGGACGCTCCGGCAGCGAAGGCCACCGGCAAGAGAGAGGACCTCGTCGACTTCGTCAACAACATCGTTTCTCCCGTCGGTCAGATGAACGGTGATTCGCTGCCCGTCTCCGCGTTCGTGAAGTACGCTGACGGCACGATGCCGCAGGGCGCTGCCGCTTACGAGAAGCGCGGCGTTGCCGTCATGGTCCCCGAATGGAACCCGGCGAAGTGCATCCAGTGCAACAACTGCGCGTTCGTCTGCCCGCACGCAACGATCCGTCCGTTCGCCATGAACGAAGAGGAAGCTGCTGCCGCTCCGGCCGTCACGAAGTTCACCGAGAAGCCCGTCATCAAGACGACCTACAAGTTCACGATGGCGATCAGCCCGCTCGACTGCATGGGCTGCACGCTCTGCGTCAAGGCCTGCCCCGTCACCGTCAAGGCGAACGAGAAGGCGATCGCCGCCGGCGAGAAGGCAGCGAAGCCCGAGGACGTTGCGATCCGCATGGTCCCGCAGGCAACGCAGCTCGACCAGCAGGCAGCGTTCGACTACGCCGTGGCAAATGTCTCCGAGAAGCCCGAGCTGATCAACGCGACCGTCAAGGGCAGCCAGTTCAAGCAGCCGCTGCTTGAATTCTCCGGCTCCTGCGCAGGCTGCGCCGAGACGTCTTACGCACGCCTCATCACCCAGCTCTTCGGCGAAAGAATGTACATCTCCAACGCGACCGGCTGTTCCTCCATTTGGGGCGGTTCCGCACCGGCTACGCCTTACACCGTGAACAACGGCACGGGCAAGGGTCCGGCTTGGGCGAACTCCCTGTTCGAGGACAACGCTGAGCACGGTCTCGGCATGGCGCTCGGTCAGAAGACGATCCGCGCCCGCCTCATCGAGAAGACGAAGGCGCTCATCGCGATCGAGTACACCGACGCTGACCTCAAGGCAGCGGCGCAGAAGTGGCTCGACACCGTTGACGACGGCAAGCTCAACACGGCTGCCACCGCCGACTACGTCGCAGAGCTCGAAGCATCCGTCGATCCCGATCTCACCGGCACGAAGTGGGAAGCAGAATGGATCGCAAACGGCAAGAAGTGCCCGTGCGAGGCATGCACGATCGGTCGTGAGATCCTCGCATACAAGGATTACCTCTCCAAGAAGTCCGTCTGGATCTTCGGCGGCGACGGCTGGGCATACGATATCGGCTTCGGCGGCCTCGACCACGTTCTCGCTTCCGGCGAAGACGTCAACGTCATGGTCTTCGATACCGAGGTCTACTCCAACACCGGCGGACAGGCATCCAAGGCATCCAACATCGGTCAGGTCGCGCAGTTTGCGGCTGCCGGCAAGGCGATCGGCAAGAAGAACCTCGCCGAGATCGCTATGTCCTACGGCTACGTCTACGTCGCACAGGTCGCCATGGGCGCTGATATGAACCAGCTCCTGAAGGCGCTGACCGAGGCGGAAGCATACCACGGCCCGTCCCTCATCATCGGCTACGCTCCGTGCGAAATGCACGGCGTCAAGGGCGGCATGCAGAACTGCCAGCTCGAGATGAAGAAGGCAGTCGAGGCCGGCTACTGGCAGATGTTCCGCTTCAACCCGACGGCTGAGCAGAAGTTCACCCTCGACTCCAAGGAGCCGACCGCGGACTACATCGAGTTCATCAAGAGCGAGACCCGTTACGCCCGCCTGGCACAGTCCTTCCCGGAAAGAGCCGAAGAGCTCTTCACGAAGGCCGACGCCTCCGCCAAGGCGAAGTACGACCGCCTCACCAAACTCGGCAAGCTGTACGAATAAGAGACGCGCAAGGGGGACTTTGCAAAGTCCCCCTTGACCCCGAAATCCTTAAACTGTTTTCCATATCTCCAATATAAAAAGCCGAGGCCGCAAGGCCCCGGCTTTTTGTGTCGTGCATAAAAGTTTTCGCCCGCCTTTTCAAAGGCGGTGAGGTGCAGGGCGCATTGCCCTGCGGGTTTTGGGGCAGCGCCCCAACATAGAAGCAACCCTCGCCGCCTTTGAAAAGGCGGACGAAATCCTTTGGAAAGGTAACAAAAAACCCCTTCTGCCGCGTTTTCCGCTGAAAATCGGGTTTCCCCCTTGACAAAGCCCCCCGCGGGGTTTATACTGGGGAAAAGCCGACGGAACACGTCCCGCCAGATCGCTTCCCGACAGAGAACGGCGCACCGAGAAATCGGAGCTGCGAGCGCCCGCGCGAAGCACCCGCGGGGTACCATCCGTCTTTGGATCCGCATCAGAATGAGTGAAACGTTTGGGTGGAACCGTGCAGACCGAAAGATTTGCACCCCGGACAGATTTTTGAATCTGCCGGGGTTTTTTATTTTCCCTCGGCAAAAGCTGCAAGCAAGCCGAGCGGGTGCCGGAGCACAGCCGCTTGCAGCTGTCATTTGCGCCTTTTGCCGCGATACGCGGCGGCAAATGCGAAGCACCGGCACAAATGCAACGTTTAGAATGAATTTTTGAAAGGTGGAATAAACCATGTTTGAACTCACGTTTGCTTCCGGCGAGATCGTCTGCTGCGAAGCGGGAAAATCCGTCTTTGACGCCGCCAAAGAGGGCGGCATCGTCTTCGGCCGCGAGGTCATCGCTGCCCGGCTCAACGGCAAAGTGACTGAGCTGACGCACGTCATCGACTGCGACGCCGAGGTGACGCTCCTCACCTTCGCCGGCGGCATCGGCAAGGGCGGAGAGATTTTGCCCGACCACGGCGGCGCCGACGTCTTCCGTCACACGACCTCCCACATCCTCGCCGAGGCGATCAAGCGCCTCTACCCGGATGCGAAGCTCGCGATCGGCCCCGCGATCGAAAACGGCTTCTACTACGACATCGACTGCGAGACATCCGTGACGCCGGAGATCCTCTCGGCGATCGAGGGCGAGATGAAGAAGATCGTCCGCGAGAACGCAAAGCTCGAACGCTTCGAGCTGCCGCGCGAGGAAGCGATCTCTTATATGAAGGAAAGAAACGAGCCCTACAAGGTCGAGCTGATCGAAGATCTCCCGGCGGACGCCGTGATCTCGTTCTACCGCCAGGGCGATTTCGTCGATCTCTGCGCGGGCCCGCACCTCTTCTCGACGGGCGCCGTCAAGGCGTTCAAACTCACGTCGTCCACCGGCGCTTACTGGCGCGGCGACTCGAAGCGCAAGATGCTCCAGCGCATCTACGGCACGTCGTTCCCGACGAAAGAGGAACTGAACGCGTACCTCGCCGCGCAGGAGGAAGCGCTCAAACGCGACCATAACAAGCTCGGCCGCGAGCTCGAATACTTCACGACCGTGGACTGCATCGGCCAGGGCCTGCCCGTCCTGCTCCCGAAGGGCACCCGCGTCGTCCAGCTCCTGCAGCGCTGGGTCGAGGACACCGAACAGGCGAAGGGCTGCCTCCTCACCAAGACGCCGCTCATGGCAAAGCGTGACCTCTACAAGATCTCCGGCCACTGGGATCACTACCTCGACGGCATGTTCGTCCTCGGCGATCCCTACGACGAGACGAAGGAATGCTTCGCGCTCCGTCCGATGACCTGCCCGTTCCAGTATCAGGTCTACCTCAACAAGAAACGCTCGTACCGCGATCTGCCGATGCGCCTGACCGAGACGTCCACGCTGTTCCGCAACGAGGACTCCGGCGAGATGCACGGGCTCATCCGCGTGCGCCAGTTCACCATTTCGGAGGGCCACTACATCCTCCGTCCGGATCAGCTCGAAGAAGAATTCAAGGGCTGCCTCGAGCTGGCGAAGTACATGCTCGACACGGTCGGCCTGCTCGAAGACTGCACGTTCCGCTTCTCGCAGTGGGATCCGGCGAACCCGAACAACAAGTACGAGGGCACGAAGGAGCAGTGGGAAGAAGCACAGGCCACGATGGGCAAGATCCTCGATCACCTCGGCGTGAAATACACGATCGGCATTGACGAGGCGGCGTTCTACGGCCCGAAGCTCGACATCCAGTACAAGAACGTCTTCGGCAAGGAAGATACGCTCGTGACGATCCAGATCGACATGCTCCTCGCGAAGAAGTTCGGCATGGAGTACACCGATTCCGACAACACGCAGAAGACGCCGTACATCATCCACCGCACGTCGCTCGGCTGCTACGAGCGCACGCTCGCGTACATGATCGAGAAATACGCCGGCGCGATGCCGATGTGGCTGTCGCCGACGCAAGTCACGGTCATCCCCGTGTCGGAAGCATTTGACGATTACGCTTACGAAGTCCTCGGCAAGCTGAAAGCGGCCGGCATCCGCGCCGACGTCTCGACGGGCAGCGACACGTTCAAGTACCGCATCCGCCAGGCACAGCTCGAAAAGGTGCCGTACATGCTGATCGTCGGCGGCAACGAGGCGGAATCCGCGTCCGTCTCCGTCCGCTCCCGCAAGGAGGGCGAGAACCTCGGCTCCATGAAGCTGACCGACTTCCTCGCCATGGCCGAAGAAGAAATCCGGACGAAAAAGAGATAAGGAGACGCACCGGGGTGCTTTTGCTGAACGAGCATAAAGCGTAGTGCGGGCCATATTGGGCTTGCTCTGTTCCCAGAATAAAGCCGTATAACGGCTTTATTCCCACGTTTGCTTATTTCCGGCTTCACCAATACCGACTTTATTGGTGATACCGTGAAACAGTCCAAGTTTTTCGGGGTCAAGGGGCGCTTTTGCAAAAGCGCCCCTTGCGTTCCCAAGGAGGCACCCATGGAACTCACCGGACGCTTTGCGCCGACGCCGAGCGGCTATCTGCACCTCGGCAACGCCTTCTGCGCGCTTGTCGCGTTCCTCTCGGTCAAAAGCCGCGGCGGGCGCTTTCTTCTGCGCGTCGAGGACCTTGACCGCGTCCGGCTGCCCGACATGCCGGAGCGCACCGCGGCTCTCCTTTGTGACCTCGCGTGGCTCGGCATCACGTTCGACGGCGGTCTCGACCCGTCGGACTACCAGTCTGCGCGCGGCGACGTCTACGCCGCCGCGATCGAAAAGCTCCGCTCCCGCGGGCTCGTCTACCCCTGCTGGTGCTCCCGCGCGGAGCTCCACGCCGCCACGGCGCCGCATCTTTCCGACGGGCGCTACGCTTACAGCGGCACGTGTTACAAGCGATTTCTCCGCGGTGATCCGCCGGACAAAAAGCCGCCGGCGCTCCGCGTTCACGTCCCGGACGAGACTGTCGGCTTCGACGACCTCATCGCCGGGCATTACGAAGAAAACCTCACGCTCGGCGGGGATTTCATCGTCCGCCGCTCCGACGGCGTTTTTGCGTATCAGCTCGCTGTCGCCGTTGATGACGCCCTGACCGGCGTCACCGAAGTGGTGCGGGGGCGCGATCTGCTCTCGTCCACGCCCGCCCAGATCTGGCTCCTCCGGGAGCTCGGGCTGCCCGTGCCGCAGTATGCGCACATCCCGCTCCTCACCGCGCCGGACGGCAGACGCCTCTCCAAGCGCGACGGCGACGATTCGCTCGCGTCCTATCGCGAGCGGGGCTGCCGCCCCGAGGACGTCCTCGGCCTCCTCGCTGCCGCGGCGGGACAGACCGACCGGGCAGAGCCCGTCTCGATGGCGGAGCTGCTTGCCTGCTTTGACATCACAAAAATTCCGAAAACCGACGTCGCCGTGGGCACGCTCCCGCCGCGCATTTGAAAGGATGTTTTTATGGAAAACGAAACGAGCCGTAAAATGACCTTTTCGACCGAAGCCGATCCGGCGCTGCTCGCGCAGCTGCGGGAAGCGGCGGCTGCCGCCGCCGCAGAGCTGATCGCCGCGGCAGGCATGAGACCCGGGCAGATCCTCGTCGTCGGCTGCTCCACGAGCGAGATCGTCGGCAGCCGGATCGGCACCGATTCCAACCTCGCGGCGGCGTCTGCCGCCTTCGGGGCGATCCGAGACGCCGCGGACGCGGCGGGCGTGTTCCGCGCGGCGCAGTGCCGCGCGCATCTGAACCGCGCGATCATCGTCTCGCGGGCGGCTGTTCCCTTTGCCGACCCCGTGAACGTCGTTCCCCAGCCGAAGGCGGGCGGCTCGTTTGCGACGGCGGCTTATAAAGCGCTGCCGGACGCGGTGGCTGTCGAGCACATCCGCGCGGACGCAGGACTTGACATCGGCGGGACGCTGATCGGGATGCACCTGCGCGAGGTGGCCGTTCCCGTGCGGCTCTCCCGCGCAAAGATCGGCGAGGCGAACGTCCTCGCGGCGCGGACGCGCCCGAAATGCATCGGCGGCTCCCGCGCCGTCTACGACCCCGAACTCATGTAAGGAGGGACTTATCAAATGCCCATTCTGATCGTATATCTTGCCGTTCTGCTCGTCATGAGCATTGTCACGCTGATCCTTTTCGCCGTCGATAAGAAGCGCGCCCAGCGCGGCGCTTCCGGTGCGGAACGCCTGCCGGAGCGGACGCTCCTTCTGGCAATGTCGTTCGGCGGTGCCGCCGGCGGCCTTATCGGGATGTACGCGCTCCGCCACAAGACGGACAAGCGCGGTAAATTCCATTTTCTCCTGTCGGTCTGGACGGCCGTCGTTCTCCAGCTCGGCGTCCTCGTGTTTCTGATCGTCTTTGCAGCGGGAGGTATCAAGTGATGAAAGAGAGAAGAAGAATGCAGCCGCGCCGCGCGCCGGCCGAGTCGTCGCATCCGAAAAAAACGTTTTGGGAGCGCTTCGGGCTCTACCTCACGAGTCTTCTGGCGTCGCTCCTCTTCGCGGCCGTCTGGGTCGTGATCGTCCTTCTGTCGAAATAAAAGAAAAGCCGCTCCCGGTTAGCGACAGCCCGATAAGGATGTTTTTCGGGATGTGGATTTTGTACGGCAAAATCCGATGCTCGTTATAGATGTAGACAAATCAGAATTTGTAAAGGAGTTTTGTCATATGCCGTCACCGGAAAAATTCAGAGAATCC
>JAKSPV010000062.1 GCA_024404475.1 Clostridia bacterium
CGGTCGTCGGAGACGTCGATGTACGTCTTCGCGGACTCGTTCAGCGCGACGGTCAGCGATTCGATCCTGTTTCCCTTGACCTCGCCGGTGACGGTGAAAAGCCCCGTCATCATGACGACGGTGAACGTGTCGCCGCTGACGTCAACGTCCGCCTGGCTCGCAAAATACGCGTCGTAGCCGAGCTCCGCGCAGAGCGTGTTGAACCGCTCGCGATAGGTGCCGGCGGCGTCCTGTGTCGCTTCCGGCGCGATGCAGGAGACGAGCGGCAGGGCGAGGAGCAGCACGGCGAGCACGAGGGCGAAATTTCTCGCTCTCATCTGCAAATGTGGCGCAGGTGCGCGAGCGTGTCTTCCGTGATCGGGAAGTCCTTAATGAAGCGCTCCTTCTCCGGCTTTTCGGCGGAGTACCAGTCCTCCGGCTTCGCCGCGGGGTCTTTCAGCGTCGGGACGAAGTTGTTTTCGTAAATGAACGTCTCGGCGGTGGGCTCGTCGATCAGCATCGGGATCTTGCCGTCGTTGACAACGGTGTTGTCGTAGACGCGGAGCCCCTTCACCGCGGAGGTGAAGTGGATTTCGCATACGCGCTTTTCGTCATCCGTGTAGCCGTTGTTCTCGAAGCGGTTGCGTGTGACGGTGGAGTAGCTGCCGGAGCCGTAGGGGATCAGATCGTTGCGGAAGAAGAGCCCCTCCCAGCCGTTGTTCCGGATCACGTTGCCGATGATGTCGGTGTAGTGGTCGTGGTGACCGACCGTGATGCCGAAGCGGTGGTTGTCTTCGATGAGGCAGTTCTCGAGCGTGAGGTACTGCGTGCGCAGGCAGTAGAACACGCCGTCCGCGTCGTTGTGGTGGACGTGGCAGTTCCGGATCGTCGAAAGGATCGTGCCGGAGCCCGGGTGCATGCCGTTGCAGGAGTTGTGGTGCAGCTCGCAGTTCTCGGTGAGGATGTCGTAGCACTGCTGGTAGGAGATGCCGTCGTTCGCGTAGTTGCGGCATTCGAGCCCGGTCATCTCAACAAAGGAGCAGCCGATGAGGAAGATGCAGCCGCCGCGGCAGCCGTCGATCGGCTCGTTGTGCTCGCGGTTGCCGTCGAGAACGAGATCGCGGACGGCAAAGTTCTTCTCGAAAGCGCCTTTCACGAGCGGGAACAGCGTCCGGCACCGGCCGCCGCGCGGGCCGCCGACGTCGCAGCAGAGCGGATCGGCAAGGCCGAGCACGCCGCCGCTGATCGATGTGACCGTGGACTGCGTCGCGAGGAAGCCGCCGGAGGCGGCACCTTTGTCGGTGATGTAAACGCCCATGCCGACGCGGAAGCGTTCGGGCTCGGCGACCTCGATCTCGCAATGGCCGAAGCCGTAGTACTCGACCGTGTCGCTCGCGACCATGTCGTCTTTGAGGAGAATGGTGTCGCGCCCCGTGCCGCGGAGCGTGACGCCCGTTTTCATATGGACGGAATCGGCGAGGGCATACGTGCCTGCCGTGAGGCGGACTTCGCCGCCGCCGAGCGAGGCGGCGTAGGTGATCGCCGCTTGGATCTCTTTATTCGTGAAGCCGGGGAAATCGGTGCCGACGGCACCGCAGGTGACGGTGATCTGTTTGCGCATGATGAATTGCCTCCGATGAAATGTTTACGATTTCTTTCTCGACCATGTGGACGGCGAGAAAGCGATGAGCAGGGGATAGATCTCGAGTCGGCCGAGGAGCATCGCCGCGGTGAGCAGCAGCTTCTCCGGAATGCCGTACTGGGCGAACATCGCGCCGGGATCGCCGGCGTGCGTGAACGCGGGACCGATGTTGTTGAAGCACGAGACGGCCGCCGAGAAGTTCATCTCGAAGTCGAAGCCGGCGGGCGCGAGCCCCATGAGCGCGATCGTCAGGATGATCAGGATGAGGCAGTACAGCGCGAAGTACGCGGAAACGCCGCTCAGCGTCTTGTCGTCAAGCGGCTTGCCCTCGTGGTGCACGGCGCAGACCGAGCGCGGGTGGAGCATCTGCCGGATCGAGCGGCGGACGCTCTGCCAGAGGATCATGACGCGGGAGAGTTTGAGACCGCCCGCGGTGGAGCCGGCGCAGCCGCCGAGGAACATGAGCAGAAACAGTATGCCGCGGGAAAGCTCCGGCCATGCGTTCGCGTTCGCCGTCGCGTAGCCCGTCGTCGTCAGATACGACGACACCTGGAAGACGGAGAGCCGCACCGCCTCGCCGAAGGAGGTGACGGTCGGCAGGATGTTCCAGACGATGATGCCGGAGGCGATGAGGACGATCGCGAGATAGAACCACAGCTCCGTCGAGCGGAACGCTTCTCTCGCGCGGCGGATGAGGATCATGTAATAGAGGTTGAAGTTGACGCCGAAGAGCAGCATGAAGACGGCGATCACCCACTGGATGTACGGGCTGTAATTCGCGATGCTCGAAGAGTAGACGCCGAAGCCGCCGGTGCCGGCGGTGCCGAACGAGTGGAGCACGCTGTCGAAGAGCGGCATCCCGCCCGCGGCGAGAAGCACGATCTCAAGCGCCGTCATCGCGATGTAGATGAGGTACAAAATTTTCGCCGTGTCGCGGATACGCGGCACGAGTTTGCCGACGACGGGGCCGGGCATCTCCGCGCGCATGACGTGGATCGAACGGCCGGAATCGGCGGGGAAGATCGCCATGATGAGCACCAGAACGCCCATGCCGCCGATCCAGTGCGTGAAGCTGCGCCAGAAGAGCAGCCCCTTCGACAGAAGTTCGGGGACGAGGACGGAGGCGCCGGTCGTGGAAAGACCGCTCGCCGTCTCGAAGAGCGCGTCAACGTAGGAGATCGGCGTGCCGTCCGTGCAGCCGGCGACGGCAAAGGGCACGGCGCCGATGAGAGAGAGCAGCACCCACGATAGCGCGACGGTGACGAAACCCTCGCGGGCGAAGATGAGCTTATCGGCGCCTCTCGCCATGAGGGACAAAACAAGCCCGACGAGAAGTGCGATGCCGATCGAGATCGCGAACGCGATCGCGACCGACCATTCGCGCGCGGCGAGCGCGACCGCCAGCGGGAGCGCGAGGAGCGCCGCTTCGAGCAGGACGATGTTGCCCGTCGTGCGGCAGATCATTTTACGGTTCATATGCTGCCTCCCGCCTTACCGGAGAATGTCGGCGAGGTCGCCGAGGCGGTGGCCGGCGGCGAGCACGATCACGCTGTCCCCGGGGAAGATCTCGTCGGCACCGGTGGGGATGATGCTCTTCCGGTCGCGGACGATGCCGCCGACGAGGATGTTCGGTTTGAGCCGGAGCTCGCGCAGCGGGATGTTGGTGATCCGCTCGTCTGCCCTGGCGATGAATTCAAGCGCCTCCGCCTTGCCGTCCATGAGCTGATAGAGCGTCTCGACGCTGCTCCCGAGCGAGTTCTGGAGCGCGCGGACGTACTGCACGAGGACGTCCGCGATCGTGCGCCGGGGCGACACGATCGTGTCGAGCCCGAGTTTGCCCGCCATCGCGGCGAGTTCCTCGCGGTTCGCCTTGGCGATGACCTTTTTGACGTTCTGCGTCGTGGCGAAGATCGCCATGAGGATGTTTTCCTCGTCCATGCCGGTCAGCGTCACGAACGCATCCGCGGTGCGGAGCCCTTCTTCGAGGAGCAGCTCCTGCTGTGCGCCGTCGCCTTCGACGACGACCGCCTTCGGCAGCGCCTCGGAGAGTTCCGCGCAGACGGCGGGATCTTTTTCGATGATCTTGACGGCGTTGCCGCCGATCGACAGCATCTGGGCGAGGTAATACGCCGTCCGGCTGCCGCCGAGGAGGATCACGTTCCGCGCCTGCTTCTGGTGCCAGCCGAGGTCACGGAGCAGTTTCTGGATCTCCGACGGCGTCGCGGTGAGACCGATGCGGTCGCCGCC
This sequence comes from Clostridia bacterium, assembly GCA_024404475.1. Lineage (GTDB taxonomy): Bacteria > Bacillota > Clostridia > Oscillospirales > CAG-272 > JAKSPV01. The sequence goes on from JAKSPV010000062.1 coordinate 3,869, forward strand.
GCGCAGCTCGAAATCGCCGGAGGGGATGAACACCTCGTCGCCGCGCTGGACGGTGCAGACGAGGAACTTTTCCTTGTATTTCTCACGCATCGCGGAGAGCTTGACGCCGTCGAGGACGGAATCCTGTTTGAGGAGCAGTTCGATGATCTCGAACGCGCCGTTCGAGAACGTCGAGACCTTCACCGCGGACGGGAGTTTCAGAATGTTGTAGAGCTCGCGTGCCGCCATGAGATCGGGGTTGATCGCCATGGAGAGCCGGAGCTGCTGCTGGATGAAGCCGAGCGACTTGTCGTTGTATTCCGGCCCGCGGATCCGTGCGATCGTGTGGCGCGCGCCGAGCTTCCCGCCGAAGAAGCAGGAGAGCATATTGGTCTCGTCGGAACCGGTGACGGCAACAAGGAGATCGGCTTTGGCGGCGCCGGCCTCCGAGAGCGTATCGTTGTCCACACCGTTGCCGCAGACGCCCATGATGTCATAGACGTTCGTGATCTGCTCCACAACGGCGGGGTCAGTATCCACGGCAACAACGTCGTGCCCCTCCTTGGCGAGGGAAGAGACGATGGAACAGCCGATCTTACCGCAGCCGACGACAATAATTTTCATAGTCAGTACCCCGCGGGAGCTGCCCGGATTGCCCATCAGGCGACAACTCCCCACGTTACTTCCATTTTACTCTTTTTCCCTGAAAAAAGCAAGCATTTCTTTCTATAATGAAGGGCTTCCGCACAAAGTTTCCCCCTCCCGCCGCCGCCACTTGACAAGCGGCGGCGGCTCTGCTATGATGATGACGGAATATGACACCGGAAAGAGAGATGTTATCCATGAATTTCAAGGTTTTGGCGCTGATTTTGCTCGCCGTCAAGGAGGCGTACCAGCTCCTGCTCCGCATCATCGACTATAAGTCCTCGAAAAACCCGATCCCCGCGTCCGTCGCCGACGTGTACGACGGCGAGACCTACGCGAAGTGGAAACTCTACCAGAAGGACAAGACGTTCGTCTCGATCTTCTCGTCCGTCGCCGGCTTCCTCGTGACGTTCGCCCTCATCCTGTTCGACGTCTTCGCTGCCGTTGGCTCGCTGTCCGATAACGAATATCTCTCGGCGATCCTCGTCCTTGCACTCGACGTGCTCGCGGGCTCCGTCGTCGGCGCCGTCTTCTCCTATATCGACACCATGCGCGTCGAAGAGAAGTACGGCTTCAATAAATCCACGATCGGCACGTTCATCGGCGACGTCGTGAAGGAACTGATCATCGGTCTCCTTCTGAACAGCGGCATCGTCGCTTTGTTCATCACCGTCTGGAACTGGCTCGGCGACTGGGTGATCGTCGCTTTTGCCGGACTGATGTTCCTCGTCCTTCTGTTCGTCGCGTTCCTGTACCCCGTCTTCGCGAAGATCAACAACAAATTCGTCCCGCTCGAGGAGGGCGAGCTCCGCACGAAGCTCGAAGCGCTGCTCGAAAAGCACGGCTACCACGTCCGCGAGATCAAGGTCATGGATGCCTCCCGCCGCACGACGAAGTCGAACGCGTACTTCACCGGCTTCGGCAAGATGAAGACGATCGTCCTCTACGACACGCTGCTCCAGGCGATGACGACCGACGAGATCTGCGCCGTCTTCGCGCACGAACTCGGCCACGGCCTGCATAAAGACACGCTCAAAAATCAGATATTCAGCATTTTCAACATGCTGCTGCTCGCCGTATCGCTCTGGCTCGTCGTCCGCACCGGGGCGATCTACCCGGATTTCGGCTTCTCCGGCGTCAACTACGGCATGGCGATCATCCTCGGCACCGAGGTGCTGATGTCGCTCATTTCGCCGCTCGTCGGGCTCCTCACGAACGCGTCGTCCCGCCGCGCGGAGTATCGCGCTGACCGGCAGGCGGCAGAGGAGGGCTACGCGGAGGAACTGATCTCCGCGCTGAAAAAGCTCGCCCGCGAGAACTTCGCCAACCTCTCCCCGTCGAAGACCGTCGTCGCCCTGACGTACTCCCACCCGACGATCGCGCAGCGCATCGACGCGCTCCGGAAATAAAAACAGCAAACGAAAAAGCCCGCGGAAGCGGGCTTTTTTCTGTTTATAAGGCGACGGTCATATTGCAGCCGAGCGCGGCAGCCTCCGCCGCGTCGTGCGTCACGAGGATGAGCGTCCGGCCGCCGATATGCTGCCGGATGACGCCGAGCACGGCCTCTTTCGTCTCCCCGTCGAGCCCGGTCAGGGGCTCGTCGAGAACGAGGGCGTCGCCCCCGGCGACGAGCGCACGCGCCAGCGCGACGCGCCGCTTCATCCCGCCGGAAAGCGTTCCGGCGACCGCGGAAAGCTCGTTCCCGAGCCCGAGCGCGACAAGGATCTCTTTTGCCGCCGTGCGGTCGGTGGGCCGGGGCAGAACGAGCAAAACGTTCCGGAGAACGGTCGCCTCCTCGACGAGACGGTCCTCCTGAAAGACGACGGCGGCGCGGCGCGGCGCGCCGGAGACCGTGCCCCCGGTCGGCTGTTCCAACCCGACGAGGAGCCGCAGAAGCGTCGATTTTCCGCTGCCGGATGCGCCGGTCACGAAGATGCGCGTCCCCGGCTCCGCGGTGAAGGAGACGTCGGTGAGGGCGGTTTTCCCGCCGTAGCACATCGAGACGTGCGAGAGCATGAGCGGCTCTCTTGCAGTTTCGTTTCTCATGAGCGCACCGCCTTTCCCCACGCCGTGCGGAGAAGGAGAAGCAGCAGTTTCTCCATGCCGACGCTGGCGAGGACGATCACGACCGTCCACGCGAGCAGATCGGTCGAGTTCAGATACACCTTGGCGTAATAGAGCTTTTCGCCGATCGAGCCCGTCGGGATGCCGATGACCTCGGCGGCGACGCCCGCCTTCCACGCGAAGCCGAGCGAGACGGAGATCGCGGAGAGAAGCTGCGGCATGAGCTGCGGCAGGGTGACGTATAAAAGGCGCTGTCCCGGCCGGACGGCGAAGACGTCCGCCATCTGCGAGAGTTTCGGATCGAGATTTTTGACGCCGGTCAGAACGGCGTTGTAGACGACGGGCAGCACCATGAGCAGCGAGATGAAGACGGAGAGCCGCGCGGCGGTCAGCCACACGAGCGCGATGACGATGAACGACGCGACGGGGACGGACTTGACCGTCACCATGTACGGCCGGAGGAGCACCTCGGCAGCGTGGAAGCGCCCGGCGAGGGCGCCGAGCACGATCCCGAGAAGAAGCCCGAGCCCGAAGCCGCCCGCGATCCGCGCGAGCGTGAAGCCGACGGCGCGGAAGAAGTCCGGCTCCCGCCAGATCGAGGCGAGCCGCACGGCGACGTCCGCGGGTGATGCGAGCAGGAATTTCTGCCCGAGGAGCAGCGCGGCGACCTCCCAGACGGCGAGCGCCGCGGCGACGGCGGCGAGCCGTTCGAGAACGGGCTTACGGCTTTTCGGCGCCATAGTAGAAGTCCTCCCCCGGGAGCGAGCCGCCGACGGCGGCCGGATTTTGTTCCATGACGACGGCGAGGAAGCCCTCCGCCAAAGGACGCATCGCGCTGCCGGTCACGGAGACGATGTTGCAGAAGGGTATGGCTTTCTCCGCGACGGCTGCCGCAGCGATGCCGCACGATTCGATCATGAGAGCGGCTTCGGCGGGATTTTCGTTGACGAACGCGGCGGACGCGGCGTACCCGTCGAGGAAAGCGTCTACAAGCGCGGGGTAGGCCTCGGCAAATTCGCGGCGCACGACGAAGACGCCCGTGCAGAGGGCGCTCTGCGGTTCGACCTGTGCCCACGCGGCGGTGAGATCGACCGCGATGCGGAGCCCGGTGACCTTGCCGAGGGCGGCGGTCACATACGGCTGCGGCAGCATCGCGATCCCGCCGCCTGCGGCGAGGAGCGCCACGACCTCGTCGGGCTGGCTCTTCCATTCGATCGTGAGGTCGCGGTCGGGATCGATCCCGTTCTTTTCCAGAATGTGCCGGAGGGCATATTCCGGCGTCGAGCCCTTGCCCGTCGCGTAGACGGTCTTGCCGCGGAGATCGGAGACGGAGGCGATGCCGGCGTCCTTCTCGACGAGGTAGACGACGCCGAGCGTGTTGATCGCGAGCAGCTGCACGGTGCCGCTCATGTTGTGATACAGGACGGACGCGAGGTTGGCGGGCACCGCGGCGATGTCGATCTCACCGCGCGCGAGGCGCGG
>JAKSPV010000063.1 GCA_024404475.1 Clostridia bacterium
CGTTGTTGAACTGCGAGAAGACGTTGTTCCAGATCTCCATGAAGCGGTCGCAGTCACAGCCGGGACCGCAGGTGGGTTTGCCGCAGCCGTACTTTTCACCGCGGTCAAAATAGATCTCGGAGCAGGGACCGCAGGGGCCGGAGCCGTGCTCCCAGAAGTTGTCCTCTTTACCGAGGCGGACGAGGTGATCCTCCGGCACGCCGATCTTGTCGCGCCAGATCGCGTATGCCTCGTCGTCTTTCTCGTAGACGGACGGGTAGAGCAGATCCTTCGGGATGGCGAGCCATTCGGGGCTCGTCAGGAACTCCCAGGCCCACGGCAGCGCTTCATTCTTGAAGTAATCGCCGAAGGAGAAGTTGCCGAGCATTTCGAAATAGGTGCCGTGGCGCGCGGTGTAGCCGACGTTTTCGATATCGTTCGTGCGGATGCACCTCTGGCAGGTCGTCATGCGGTGACGGGGCGGCTCCGCCTCGCCGGTAAAGTATTTCTTGAGCGGCGCCATGCCGGCGACGATCAGAAGCAGGGACTTGTCGCCTTCCGGTACGAGCGAGTAGCTGTCGTGGCGCAGATGTCCCTTGGAAGCAAAGAACGAGAGATATTTCTCCCGAAGATCGTTAAGAGAAGTCCATTCCATGGTTATACCTCTTACATGTATTTCATATTGAAAAATGATGCTATTGAATCATCATATTATAGCATCGGAAACCGGCCGTGTCAACGGGGAATGGGCGAAAAACCGCGTTTTGCGGGAAGTTTTCGGGGCGCTATTGCATTGAAACGGCGATTGTGGTACAATGTTTTCAGCATAAAATGAGGCGGAGGACGGTATGGTCGATCTTTTGGCGCTGCAAAAACAGTTTATCCTGTCGCATCTCGGTGAGGGCGACGTGGCGGTCGATTTCACGATGGGGAACGGCCACGATACGGAATTTCTCTCAAAGACCGTCGGGCCGACGGGGCGTGTCTACGCGTTCGATATCCAGTCTCTCGCGCTCGAAAATACCGCGAAGCATCTCCGCGAGAGCGGCTGCCCCGAGAACTGGCAGCTCTTTCAGGTGTCGCATCACCTTGCGTCGGACTACGTCAAAGAGCCGATCAAGGCGGGCATGTTCAATCTCGGCTATATGCCCGGCAGCGGGCATCACGAGCTGACGACGATGCGCGAGACGACGATGCCTGCCGTGGAGCGCGCCGTCGGGATGCTCGGTAAGGACGCCATTCTCCTCGTCGCGGTCTATCCCGGCCACGCCGAGGGCGAGGCCGAGGGCAAGGCACTGCAGGAATATCTCGGGACGCTGTCCCGTTTCAAGATGACGGTGGGCATGTTCCGGTTGCTCAATTCGCCCACCTCGCCGTACTTTATGATCGTGGAAACGAAATAAGGAGGCCGCCGTGGCAAATCAGGAACAGAACCGCCCGACAGTACGTCCGGCGGGGAATACCGCCCGTCCGGCGACGGGCGCACAGCCGAATACGGCAAGGCCTGCCGGCGCTGCTGCACGGCCGAAAACGGCCGGAACCGCAGGGACGGCTTCCCGCCCGGAAGCGGGCAAAACAGCGGTCAGACAGCCGCAGGGAGATCGCCAGACGCCGCGAAGCGGCGGCAAAGGCGGCCGCCCGCCGCGAGGCCGAAGAAAAGGCAAAAAAGGAAGCGGAGGCGAAGGCCGCCGCGGAAAAGAAAGCCCGCAAACAAAAAATCGCCGATATCGTTTACCGCGTCGTTGCCGTTCTGATCGTCGCCGCCGTTCTGGCGCTCCTCGTCTGGGGCGGCGTCACGCTGCTCCGGAAGCTGCGCAGCAGCTCGAACGAAAAAAAGCCGGGACCCGGTACCTACACGATGGAATCGGCGGCGATGTCGTTCGACGGCGTGCCGTATCTCAACTTTACGGAGCTGGCGCGGCATTATGACTTCCGCATCGTCGGCGGTAAGGATTCGACGCGGTTCTCGGCAAACGGCACGGAGGCGCGGATCGACGTCGGCTTCCGTACGGCGACGGTCGAGGGCGAGACGGTCACGATGGCCGGCCCCGCGCTCTATCTCGACGGCTCGTACTGGGTGCCGGTCGAGTTCGTCAGCGGGCACGTCAGAGGACTTCTTGCGACGGTGCTCGGCGAGCATCCCGTCCTCTCCCGGACGACCGAGCCGGATGAAAACGGCGAGGATGTCGAGGTCCCGCTCGCGTTCAGCGCCGAGCGTGTGGACGGCGCCCCCGATCCCGTGCTTCCGGTGACGGATATCCCGTCAACGGAGCCGCAGTCAACGGAGCCGCCGGTGACCGAGGATCCCGATCTTGCAGTCATCAACAGCGTGACCTTCCTGCAGGATCTGTCGGCGTATGAAGCGTATATGAACCCGACAGGCGATGCGCGCGACGCGTATCTCGTCCTCGTCAACAAGACGGAAAAAGTGACGGCCGATCTCGTGCCGTCGCCCGTCGTGAAGCTGAACACGGACTACACCTATAACGGCCGCAAGGTCGAGATGCAGGAAACAGCCGCCAAGGCGATGGAGGCGATGTTCAAGGAGCTCTTCAAGGCGGGATACACCGATATGCACGTGACGAGCGGCTACCGCTCCTACGAGTATCAGGTCTCGCTCTATAACGAGTACGTCTCGCAGGAAATGGCGGACAACAAGAAACTTACAAGAGCCGAGGCCGAGGCGATCGTGGACACGTATTCCGCGCGCGCCGGCACGAGTGAGCACCAGACGGGGCTTTGTGCCGATATGCACAACCTTTCCTCCGCAAACGTGAAGTTTGCGAAGAAGGACGCGTACAAGTGGCTCTGCGAGAACGCGTGGAAGTTCGGCTTCGTGCTCCGCTTTCCGGAGGACAAGGTCGATATCACGGGTTACAGCTTCGAGCCGTGGCACTGGCGATTCGTCGGCCGGTATCATGCCTACAAGATCTGGCAGGAAGGGCTCTGCCTCGAGGAATATCTCGAAACGCTGGAATGAAAAATAAAAGCCGTGCGGAACGCACGGCTTTTTCTTATTTGACCACAAACGCGAACGGCAGACGCCACGAGGCGTTCGAGTAGTAAAACGTGACGCTTGTCTGCAGGTAGTCGCCGTCGTAGTACATGCACGACGAGGAGCCGCCGTCGAGGTTGGCAGCGTTGACCGCGCCGTAGGAGAGCATGATGTCGATGAGGTCGGCGGCGGATGCGCCGAGATGCCCGGATGCGCCGCGCCCGTCGGTGACGAGCAGAAGCAGCGCGCCGTCGGCGCGCTGACCGATCGCGGTGCGCGGGTTGAGACCGCTTCCGGTGCCGGTGAGCGAGCGCGGCTGTCCGTTCAGAACGAGCGAGACGAAGTGGTTGTTCTTGTCGCTGCTCTCCTCCTGGAACGTGCAGGCGTCGCGGATCTTTTTCTCGGCAACGAGATTTTCAACGTTCGTTTTGTTCATGCCGGCGATGTCGATAATTTGGAGGATGTTATCCTCGGTGAGCCCGATCAGAACGAGCCCTTCGTTGTCTTTCGGGCCGTTGTGCTGGATCTCGCCGTTCGAGACGACGACGCCGTAAGGACTGCCGCCGGTGTTGTTCGTCGAATGGTAGAGCCCGGCGTTGATGCCGGCGACGGCGTGGTTGTCGTTGACGAGGACGTCGAGCGTCACGCCTTTTTCCCGCCACGGGTAGATCGTTGCGAGGGAAACGCGCGAGGGGTCTTTGACGATCATGAGCGTGCCGCGGAACGTGCGGCCGGAGATCGAGACGATCTCGATATCCTTTTCTTTTTCGTCGTCGCCCTTCTGTTCGACGCCGCCCGTGCCGTGCGAGCTTTCCTGCCCGCTTTCCTCGCTCGTCGTGACCGTGATCATCGACGTGTCGATCTCGCCGGAGAAGGTCTCCATCGAGTTGCCGTCCACGACGGCCTGGATCTCCTCAGACGACGCAAAGAGGGAAGCGAGGAACTTGAGCTGGCCGGTCTCGAGCAGGGTCGTGATGAACATCTGCTTCGCCGCGGGCGACGTGTTCCCGCAGATCATTTTGCCGCCGATGAAGAGCGTGCCGGTGAGGACTACGAGGAAGATGAGCAGAAAAAGCCCGATCTTTCCGAGTATGCGGAACACTTTTTTCACGATACACGGCCTCCTTCCAAAAGTTCCTGCATGGCGCAGAGCTTCCATTCGCCGCCGACGAGCGCAAACCAGAAGCGGCTGTTCATGACGTCGGTGACTTTCAGACCGCTGTTCAGCTTCATGTACTTTTCCAGATAGACGTCACACGAGAAGACGCGCTCGGAGTAGAACGTCACGTTCCCGACCGATTCGTTCCGGAACGGCGGGGAGAGCAGAACGTGGATGCTCGTCAGCGTGTGATCGACGCCGTTTGCCCAGCGTCGCGCGCGGTCGTAAAGGTAGGAATCCTTCCAGATATAGGACTGGATATGATATTGCCCGGCATTGTCGCCGTCGAGGTCGCCCGTCATGAAGCGGCTCCATTTCTCGGCGACTTCCAGAACGTCGAGCGGGAGGTCGCCGCCGGTCGGCGTGTGTACGTCGATGCGGCTTTCCGTGAGCGGCGACGTTTTGCCGAGGTTATCGGTGACGGTAAAGGGCGTTTCGTCAAGCGACGTGAAGGTATAGGAAACGAGGGCGGGAAGATCCTCCGGGTACGGCAGGTCTTCGAGCGGGAACGACGTGTTTTCGGTGCGGACGCCGGACGCGGGGTCGGGCTGGAGGCTGCCGACCGTCACGCGGAACGTTTCGGGAACGGTCACAGTGCGGGTGCCGCCGGAGACGGCGGTGCCGTCGGAGCAGAGAACGCTGCCGCCGAAGGCGTCCCAGACGCGGATCTCCGGGCGGGCGGCGGAAACGACGCGGTAGAGCGAGATGCCCCCCTCATCCGTTTCGACGGGAAGTTGTGCCTGCCCCGCCGCGGTGAGCGAGAAGCCGGGGGCGAGCCGGATCTCGAACGTATCGGTAACGGGCGTGAGCACGCCGTCCAGAATATCGAACGGTGCCTCTTGCCCGAAGCAGTCAAGAATGCGGAACGTCGGAACGGACGCCATGTCGGGCAGCGCGTAAACGACGGTGTCGCCGTCACGTTCCGTGACGTCGCTCTCTTCGAGCGGGATGCCGTTCACCGCCGCGGTGAACGAGCCCGGCAGCCGGAGCGTGAACGAGTAGGCGTACGTTGTGCCGAGCGGCGTGAGTTTCAGAACGTGCCAGTCGGAATAGGTGAAGACGAGCAGCTCGGTGCGGGTGTTCTCGGCAGCGAGCTCGACGAGGAGTGCGGGGGTGCCGTCCTTCTCAACGATGTAGGCGGCGGTGTTCTCACGGAACTCGCCGCTTTTGAGCGAGAAGCGGACTTCGGCATCCTCCCATCCCTCGGCGTAGGTGTCCCAGAACGACGGCTCCATGTCGAAGCGGCTGCGCGCTTCGGCGGGACGGTCGAGGTACGACCAAAGCGTACCGTCGGCGGCGTTCTGTCTGACTTTTCCGATGACGTCTTCGACAACGCGTTCGGGTTGGCACGCTTCGTACTGCCGCAGCATCGAGCGGAGCCCGACGAGGCATACGACGGCGGCGATGATGAGCACGCCGGCAAAAATTGCCAGCGCGACCGGCAGTGCGCGTTTCTTTTCTTTCGCCATGGGACGACCTCCTTCCGGAAAACCGGTACATTTATTGTACCGAATCCGGCGGGGAATGTCAAGTGCCCGGGAAAGACGAAAAAAACGCGGTTTTCGTCCGAAGGGATTGCTTTTTCCGGACGTTGTGATACAATAATAGCGATCAAAACGAAGAAAGAAGCCGATCCGTTTTTTATGTCATCCGTTATAACCAGAATACCGTTCCGCCGCGCGTCGGCGGAAGATATGCCGCTCCTTACCCCCTATATCGACGCGGCGCCGTATAAGACCTGCGATTTCACCCGTACCGTGTTTTTCCTCTGGCGCGACTTTTACCGCATGGATTTCGCGATCGAGGACGGCACGCTCTACTCCCGCCTCTACGCACCGGAGTGGCTGACGGACGGGAGCAGCGATCCGGCGTACCAGAATCTGCCGCTCGGCGGCGATTTCAAAAAGGCCTGCCTCCGCATCCGCGAGGACTGCCGTGCCGGAGAGCACGTCTGCCGTTTCTGCACCGTCCCCGAAGAGGTCGTTCCCGTCCTCCGGGAGATCTTCGGCGAGGTCAAGGTCGAGGAGCAGCGCGACTTTTTCGATTACGTCTACGATTATGACGCGCTCGTCACGGTCGGCGGCAAAAAGCTGGCCGGGCAGCGCAATCACATCCACCAGTTCGAGCGGTCGTTTCCCGACGCCGAATACACGCGCATTGCGGAAAACGACGTTCCGGCGCTGCTCGCGTTTTTCGACCGCTACGCACACAGCGGCACGCTGACCGATCCGTCGGCTATTGCCGAGGCGGCGCTCATGCCCGAAGTTCTAACGCACATGGACCTTTACGGGCTCGTCGGCGGGGTGCTCCGCGTCGGCGGGGAGATCGTCGGGTTTTCGCTCGGTGACGTGCGGGACGACTGGCTGACCGTGCACGTCGAGAAGGCGGATAACGCATTCCGCGGCGCGTATCCCGTGCTCGTCCGGAACTTCTGCCGGCTCTTTGAGGGGCAGGGGATCCGCTTCGTCAACCGCGAGGACGACATGGGCGACGAGGGGCTCCGCTACTCGAAAACGTCGTGGCATCCGTCGCAGATGCTCCGGAAATATATCGTCACGCTGCCGTAAAAGCCGCCGGGGGAATGTTCACGTGAAAAATGTTGGGGAAACTGTGAAAAGTGTTGCTTGTTTTCACGGTTTCCTCTCTTTTTTTTGCTTTTTTATACGGGATTTCTTGCAATACGGGCGGAAGTATGTTAAAATAATCTGTAAAACTGTAACCATATTACAAGAGGAGGACGACGATGGAACGACTCAGGATCGCTGATCTCAAACCGAGCGGTACCTACAAAACGGAACTGATGATCCGCGACGTGACGGAGAAGAAAGATAAGAACGGCAGGACGTACTTCGTCCTCAAAATGACGGACGGCGAGGGCGAATGCGACATGTTCTACTGGGACTCCGGCGCGGACGGCTTCCCGCTCCGCGCGGGGACGGTCGTTTCCGTTTCCGTTTCCGTCAGTCTGTATAACGATAAACCGAGTTACAGCGTCCGTTCCTGCACGCCGGCGGCCGATGCGTCCGTCAAGGACTTCATTCCCTCGGCGCCTGTCGATCCCGAAGTGCTCTACGGCGAATGCCTCGCCGCGGCACGCGCGATTCCCGAAGAGGGGCTCCGCACGCTGACGGTCGCGATCTACGAGGATTTCCGCGAAAAGCTGCTCTGGTGGGGCGCCGCGAAGTCGGTGCATCACAGCCGTCCCGGCGAGCTGCTCTGGCACGTGACGCGCATGATGCGCATGGCGCGCGCCGTGGCAGCCGAATATCCGACGGCTGACGAAGGGCTTCTCGTCGCGGGCGTTCTGCTCCACGACATCGGCAAACTCCATGAACTTTCCACCTCGCCGATCGGCATTACGGACTACACCGTGCCCGGTCAGCTCTGCGGGCACGCCTATCTCGGCGCCGATATGATCCGTTCATACGGCGAACGGCTCGGGACGCCGGCAGAGGACATCCGGATGCTCGTCCATATCATCCTCTCACATCACGGCAAGCCGGAGTACGGTGCGGCGGCGAAGCCCGCCACGATCGAGGCGCAGATCGTTCATTGTCTCGATCTCATGGACAGCCACGTTTATATCTTTGAGCGCGAACTCGAAAAGCTGGAGCCCGGCGAAACAGGCGATGCGGTCTATTCGCTCGACGGTGCGAAGGTCTACAAACCGAAGACGATCCTGTGAGGAAAATCATGAAAAAAACAATCGCTTTTCTGCTTATGATAGCGCTGCTGCTGCCGCTCGCGGCGTGTGGCCCGAAGACACCCGTCCGCGGCGAGAAGGCCGGCATGCTGACGTTTTACCGCGATCCGACCGAGGAAGGGAAGCATCCCGCTTCTTCATATTCCGTGCGGCTCTCGTCGGCGGAATGCGAGGAGATCCG
>JAKSPV010000064.1 GCA_024404475.1 Clostridia bacterium
TGTAGTAGCCGAGCATCATGTTGCGGCCGCGCATACAGATCTCGCCCTCCGTATTGTACGGAAGTTCCTCGCCGGTCTCAGGACTGAAAATGCCTGCCGTCGTGGCAAGAAGCGGGATACCCGAGCTGCCGTCTTTATAGTTCGCACTGAAGCAGCACGTCGCCGCTCCGCTCATCTCGCTCATGCCATAGCCCTGCGAAAGCGGATACTTGCCTCCGTGCTCGCGGAGGAACGCATTGAAGCGATCTTCCAGACCCGGATTCATCGTGTCGCCGCCGCAGCCGGGCGTCAGAAGGAAACTGAGATCGGCTTTTCTCACGGCCTTGCTTGTCATCAGCTGCTCGTAGAAAGACGGGACACCCATCATGTGATTCGGGCGGTAGCGCATGATCAGATCGCCCAGTTTATCCGGTGTGAACTTCGGGATCACGACCAGTTCAAAGCCGAGCATCAAGGGCATGTGAATGCCGCAGCCGACACCGTAGGAGGCAAAGATCGGCATGATAGCGAGGAAACGATCGCTTTCGCCGCGGTCCACGCCGGAGTAGTAAAAGCTTTCCGCCATCGTGTTGAGGCCGTCGTCAGAGAGAAGAACACCTTTCGGCGTACCGGTCGTACCGCCGGTATAAACGATCGCGGCAACGGAGCCGTCTTTGTACGGCGCCACAGGGACGGACGCGCCATTCCCCGCACCGAGGAACTCTTTCCACGGGATCAGATTCCCTCCGTAGGGAATCTTCGGCGATTTTGAAAAAAGACCGCGGGCGATTTTCAAAGCGCCCGGAAGCGACTCATTCGGCGAGCAGAAGATGATCTTTTCGACGGTCAGCCGGTCCATGATTTTCTCAACCTTCGGGTAAGCGATGTCGATCGATACAAGGAGACGGGAGTGGACGCCCTCCGCCGCATCGAGGATACGGCCGATGTCCATACGCGGGTCGATGAAGTTCGGCGTCGCGCCGATCTTATTGATCGCATAGAGACTCATGATGGATTCCGGCATCGTAGGCATCAGGAACGACACGTAATCTCCCGGGCGAACACCCTGATTCCAAAAAGCGTCGGCCAATTTGTTGACGCGGGTCATCAGTTCCCTATAAGTCAGTCTCGTTCCGTAGTAATAAATCGCACGGGCGTCGGCGTTCTTTTCGACTATGTTCGTCAGCGCAGAATAAATCGTCCGGCGAGGCATTTCCACGGCAAGAGATTCTTTCGGAAAATACTTCAGCCAGGGCTTTTCAACCGATGGCTTATTCATCGTTTTTTCGACAGGAGCTGTTATGGGAATCAACACCTTCCGTTGTTTTAGTACCATCGCATAAAAGGACAGTTTCCGTGCTGATGAATCACAAAAGCCGCCACTTTCCGACAATATCTATTGTATTGTATCATGTCAAGACTTAAATGTCAATAATAAAAGAAAGCCTCCCGAAGACAAAAAAACAGCCGCCGCAAAAGCGGCGGCTGTTATTCGTTTTTTACCAGTTTTTGACGAGCGTCAGGATATTCTCGTCGTTTTCGTATTTGTATTTCATCTCGTCCATCGTCTTTTTGACCATGAAGATGCCGAGACCGCCGATCGAGCGTTCATCCGCCGAGAGCGTGATATCGGGATCTTCTTTCGTCAGGGGGTTATACGGAATGCCCTCGTCGGAGAAGCGCAGGCAGACGCAGCGCGGGTCATCCTTCGCGATGACCTTCACGGTGACGGGGCCGGGCTTCGTCGGGTAGGCATACTTGACGATGTTGCTGTAAATCTCATCGATGGCGATGCTCATCTGCGTGACCATCTTCATCGGGCAGCCGAGTTTTTCAAGTTCACCTTCAACGAACGACGTCACCTCGGGAATATCGGCGATCTTCGCCTCGTCGAAGTGGATCGAGGGCGCCTCGGGTTTGCCGATGAAACGGAGCGCGAGGATCGTGATGTCGTCAAACTGCGGGGCGTCGCCGACGAAGTTTTCCACGTTCGTCTTGACGGTGGCGCAGAGCTGCTCCATGGACGTAAACTCCACGGAATTGACGGCGTTCAGAAGCCGGTGCTCGCCGAAAAGCTCGCCGGCATCGTTCTGCGCCTCGGTCACGCCGTCCGTATAAAGGCAAAGCGTATCGCCGGGCCGGAGCTGAAGCGTCTGCGTTTTATACCGCACGCCTTCCATGCCGGCGAGAACGAAACCACAGCGCGTCCGGACGTACTCGAAGTTGCCTTTGCCGTGACGGACGAGCGGCGGATTATGGCCGGCGTTGACGTAGGTGACGGTACCGGTTTCAAGGTCGATCGAACCCTGCCACGTCGTGACGAACATGCCGGCATCGTTGCCCTCGCAGAGGGCGGTGTTCCCTGCCGTGAAGACGTCGGACAACAGCGCGCCTGATTCGGTACGGCTCTTCAGTTCGGTCTTGGCACGCATCATGAACATGGCGGCGGGGATCCCCTTGCCGGAGACGTCCGCGACGAGGAAATGCAGCTTCTCGCCCTCGGTCATATAGAAATCGTAGAAGTCGCCGCCGACTTCCTTGGCGGGATCCATGACGGCGTGAATGTCGAAATCCTTGCGTTTCGGGAACGCCGGGAAGACGTTCGGGAGCGCGGATGCCTGGATATCTTTCGCAAGTTCCAGTTCTTCGTCGAGCCGTGCAGATGCGTCTGCAATGTAATGCTTCAGCGTGTCAACGGTCGTATTGATATCGTCGGAAAGCGACGCGAACTCCTCGTGCGAGCGGACGTTGACGACCTCGTCGAGGTCGCCGCCCGTGATCCTGGCAAGCGATGCGTTGATCTTTTTGATCTGATCGACAACGACACGGCGAATCAGCGAATAGATGAGCGCGAAGAGGATCGCGAAGACGAGGATCTCCATGTAGGTATTGACGTAGAGCGCGATGTTGCGGATCTGAAGCGCCTCCGCCGTCGGCAAAACGGAGAAAATGTAGTATCCCTCCGCCGTGACGTAGCGGCAGAAACATTCCGCATCCAGGATTGTTGCGGTGAACGTCGTACCTTCCTTCGGAAGCGTGAGCGTGCGGAGGAGGTTTTCGATCTTTACCGTATCGACGGACGCCGGAGCGCTGACAATATGGCGCAGACTGTCGAAGATCAGGACGTAGCCGGTCTCGCCGACGTGGCGGTTTTTCGTCGCGCCGACGACCTTGGCGTCGATATCGTCCTGGAACTGGTCGGCATCGTAACCGATCTGGAGGAAGCCGTCATCCGTTTTGATGCCGGCGTATTTCCGCAGGATCGAAGGATCGGACGTGATCGGGCCGTAGCTCTGCACGAATTCTTCCGTGCTGCCGAGCAGGCAGAGGAACGCCGACGACTGCTCGCCGGAATCCATGCGGAAGCCGACATACGAGGGGACTGTGCTCTGGTGGATGACACCGTCCGTGCCGATGAGACTGATCTCCGCGACGCCGTACTCCGCCGCCAGCTCGTCGATCGAACGGGAGGCGAGCTGTCCTTTGCTCTCGCGTGCCGCGCGGAGGAGGTTCGCGTCGGAGGCGTCCTCGATATCCGCGGCGACCTCGCTGTTGACAAGGTCAAGCTGCGTATCTGCCTGCGACGTGGCAAGGCGGTCCTGCAGGGAGAAGACAAAATAGGAAGTGACGAAGAATGCGAAAAGGACGACGATCAGAAGCCAGCGCTGGATCGTCTGGGAAATGCGGGCTTTCTTCGCGCCGCTTTTCTGCCGGCGGCGGGAAAGGAGGGTGAGCACCACCGCGGCGAGCATGACGGAGATACCGTTTGCCGCGACCATCGGCGCCGTGCAGGCGCGGACGACTGCCATTGCCTGGATCGGAGCGTTCATGTTGGTGATAAAGACCATCGTGAGGTGGAAGACCTCCATGACGACGCCGATCGCAAGAGACAGAAGCCAGCCGGGGCGCTTGTCCTCGAACATGAACCGGCGGAGACATGCCGCATAGATACCGGCGATGATCGTCGAGAGCGTGCAGGCAACGCGCGTGAAGGTACCGACGCCCCACGCCACGGCGACCCAGCGTTCAATGCCGCCGATGAAGCCGGCGATCACGCCGGCGGGGCCGCCGAACATAAGGCCTGCCGTCAGGACGGCGGCGTCACGGCAGTTGACCTGCGCGCCGCTGATCGGGATACCCCATTCAGTGCCGATGACCGCAAGTGCGCCGAAGAAAATGCCGTAGATCACCTGCCGGAGCCCGTAACTGAGCCGACCGAAAGGCGTCTTTTTTTCCAGAATATAGAACAGGACCGAAGCCGCAACGGGCATGAGTGCCGCGATCGTCAGAAACAGATATTCTTTCATATTCGGTTTCCGGGCCCCCTTTTGTCATTTTGATATTTCATTGTAGCACAAAAAAAAGAAGAATGGAAGAGCCGCCGCAAAAAAAGCGGAAATGAAAAAAGGAACTGCCGCATCTATCGGCAGTTCCCGAAAATGTTTTTCGACAACCGTATAAAATAACATTCAGGTATGAGATTCGATATAGGAGACGATATCGCCGACCGTCGCAAACGTGGCAAGCGCCTCGTCGGGGATCATGATGCCGCACTCCTCTTCGATCGTCATCAGAAGCTGGAGAACGTCAAGCGAATCGGCGCCGAGGTCATCCTTCACGCGGGAGTCGGGCCCGATCTTCGACTTGTCGATGCGAAGCTGTTTCGACAGCGCGTCCTGTACTTTTTCAAACATGATATCTTCCCTCTCTTTAATCGTTTTTCGCGTCCGGCAGAGCGGCCAATGCTGTTTCGATCTGCTCTGCGAGACGGCTTTGTTCCATTTTGTATGCCTGCCCGATGCAGACGGCGACGGACGTCGCGTCCGCGCTGCCGTGACCCTTGACGACGGTCTTCGCCGCGCCGAGCATCACGCTTCCGCCGTAGTTCTGGTAGTTCATGAACGCTTTTTCCTCGGCGAACATCTTTCGCATGAACAGCGCGCCGAACTTGTACTTCGCGGAGGAATAAATGTCTTTTTTGATTTTTTTGAGCAGTTCGAGCGCCGTGCCCTCCGTCGCTTTGACGAGGACGTTGCCGGAAAAGCCGTCCGCCACGACGAGATCGTACTTGCCGGAGAGCAGATCGCGGCTTTCCATGTTGCCGACGAAACGGATCGTTTTCTCCGCGGCAAGGAGTTTGTACGCCTCCTGGTGGAGCGTGTCGCCCTTCTCTGCTTCGGTGCCGACGTTGAGCAGCGCGACGCGCGGCTCGGCGATGCCGTAGACGGAGGTGAGGTAGCGGCTGCCCATGACGGCGTACTGGAGCAGTGCCTCGGGCTTGCATTCCGCGTTCGCGCCGCTGTCGGTGATGCCGACGATCCCGCCGGTCATCGTCGGGAGGATCGGGCAGAACGCGGGACGCCAGACGCCGCGGAGCCGCCCGATGCGGAGCACGGTGGCGGCGACGAGTGCGCCGGTAGAGCCGGTCGAGACGAGCCCCGCGACGGTGGCGTCCTCGCGGAGCAGTTTGACGGCGCGCATCATGGAACTGTCGCGGCGGAGGCGGATCGCGTCGGTCGGCTTTTCGTCGCAGCCGATGACGTCCGGCGCGTCGAGCACGGTCACGCGATCGCTGTCTGCGATCCCTGCCCTCTGCATGGCCGCACGGATCTTATTTTCGGCGCCCGCCAAAATCAAAGCGAGGTCGCCGTATTGCCGCAGCGCGATCGCCGCGCCGCCGACGGTGGCGGCGGCGCCCTTGTCGCCGCCGAAGCAATCCAGAACGATCTTAATCATGGGAGGCCTCCCCTGCTGCCAGCGTCTTGACGTACGCGCGGCGGCGCTTATGCCGGACAGACTTGAAGCGTTTCCACATATTCTGGATGTCGTAGTTCGTTTCGAGATTGAGGTTGGTCTCGGCGTACTCGACGCCGTCCTCGCGGAGCATCCGGAGCAGCGCCGCCGAGACGACAGCGCCGATGCCGCGGTTCGCGTAGGCGGGCTCGACGCCGATGAGGCCGAGGTCGATGACGTCGGGATGCTTGATCGTTTTGAGCAGGCGTGCGATCGCCGCCGGCGTCAGGTGGCCGTTCGACTTCTGCACGGCTTTGGCGATCGACGGGAAGCAGATGCCGAGGCAGACGGGATTTTCGTCTTTATCGAGGATCACCGCGACGTGGCGGAGGTCGATGATGAGGCGGAAATTGTCGTACATCATCTCTTTCATGCCCTCGGTGAACGGGACGGTACCGTAGATGTCCTTATATGCGCGGTCGAGCAGGTCGAAGAAGCGGTCGCCGTAGCGGCGGAGAAAATCGTTCGTGTTTTTCGCCGTGCCGAAGTGCAGGTCATAGCGTTTCATGATGAAATCCGCCATTTTCTCGAGCGTGCCGTCGTCCTCGTCGGGCAGGTAGATCTTGCTCTCTACCCAGTCCACTTCCTTGGCGTAGCCGCAATGCTCGATCAGATCGGCGTAATACGGGGCGTTGTACTGCTCCTCGAACGTGGAAAGCTGGTCAAAGCCGTCGATGAGAAGCCCCTCGCGTTCCAGATCGGAGAAGCCGAGCGGCCCGCATACGGTATCCATACCGCGCTCGCGTGCCCAGTTCTCGACAGCGCCGAAGAGCGCCTCGGCGACCTCGTTGTCGTCGATCGCGTCAAATCGCGTGAAGCGCACGCGGCGCTCCCCTCGCAACTCGTTGCTCGCCTTTTGCAGAATGCCGGAGATGCGGCCGACCGTTTTCCCGTCCTGGACAGCGAGGAAATAGACGTCCTCGCAGGTGTCGTGGTAGACGTAATCTTCCCGGAAGATCTTCTTCTCGTCGCCCCAGAGCGGCGGAACGAAGCACGGGTTATCTTTGTAGAGGCGCAGCGGGAAGTTCAGAAACTCTTTCTGCTCCCGCTTCGTCCTGACTTTGATGATCTCGACCATGACGCTTCTCCTCAGCGGTGCTTCGCGTGGAAGGAAATGCCGACGGCGTCCGGGCCGCAATGGCTGCCGGCGGTCGGGTTGACGGGCACGAATACGATCGACAAATCGTCGCCGAATTTTTCACGCAGCATGCCGGCGACTTCTTCGGCGATATCGGGCGCGTCGGTGTGACCGACAACAACAGTATGTTCTTTCACGCCGTCGCCGAGTTCTTCGACGTAGGCGACGAGGCGCTCCATCGCGCGGACGCGTCCGCGCTCCTTTCCGATGCTGACCATCTTGCCTTCTTCGTTCATGTGGATGATCGGGCGCACGCCGACGAGCGTGCCCATCATCGCAGCGAGACCGCTGACGCGGCCGCTCTTCTTGAAGAATTTGAGGTCGTCCGCGAAGAAGTACACGGCGTAGTGATCGACTTCCTGTGCCGCCCACGCGAGGATCTCCTCGGCGGTCTTGCCGGCTTTGTAGAGTTCGCCGATCGCCAGAACGATATTATAACTGATGATCGTGATGCCCTTCGTATCGACCGTATGGAATTTCCGCTCGGGGTATTTCAAAAGCAATTCGTCAACGGCACGCTTCATGACGTCGAACGTCGCCGTCATCGCGGCGGAAAAATGGACGTAGAGGATGTCATCGCCGGCGGCGAAGACGGGCTCGAAATACGCTTTATAGCGTTCCTCGCTGATCGCGCTCGTAGAGGGGAGGACGCCCGAGCGCAGCATCTCGTAAAAGCCGTGCACGTCGAACGTGTCGAAGTCCTCATAGGGGTACGTAGTCGTGCCATCCACACTGTACGGCATGCTGATGAGGTGATACCCGTACCGTGCCGCGACCTCCGGGGTGATATCGGTGTCAGTGTCTGTAAAAAGCTGGTACATGATGTCGCTTCCTTTCACGTTTATTGCAGAAGAATGAAATAATCCTCAAGGGGTTGGCCGCCCTCTTCGGTGATGATCTCCGTGCGGCGGTAAATTGCAGAGAGGCGGTCGCGGAGCGAACGCGCCTCCTCTGCCGGGACGGATGCACCGCAGATCAGGAGCATGACGCCGTAGCGGCCGGCGTTCCCATGTAGCGGCCCGCCGTTCGGCGTTACCGAGTCCATCGCGTAGATTCCGTAGCCGCTCATGGTTGCTCCTCTGGAGCAGGGGGTTTTTAAATCGATG
>JAKSPV010000065.1 GCA_024404475.1 Clostridia bacterium
ATAACCGATCGTCAGTTTCTTGCCGGTGCGCTTTGCAGCATCCAGCATCTTCTTTGCCTCGACGGAGTTGATCGCCATCGGCTTCTCGCAGATGACGTGCTTCCCTGCCTCGAGGGCATCGACCGTGATAAAACTGTGGGAACGGTTCGGCGTGCAGACGTGCACGGCTTCGATCGAAGGATCGGCAAGAAGTTCCTTGTAGTCCGTGTAAACCTTTGCGTCCGGCGTGCCGTACTGCACCTTTGCTTTTTCAGCGCGTTCCGGGATGATGTCGCAGAAAGCGACCATGTCGACCGTGCCGAGCGCCTTGACGCTGGGCATGTGCTTTCCGTTGGCGATGCCGCCGCAGCCGATGATACCGACTCTGATATTAGCCATGATTTTTCTCCTTTTTGAAGGGACTTGCTTTGCCCCTTTTCCTTATTATCATGATACCCTTTTTCCCCGTTTTTTGCAATAGATATTCTCAAAAAAACAGTAAAAATGTAATTTTTTACGTCACCGGAAAGGACGCTTGCCGTTATGGAACAAAAGAAGCCGCACGAAGGTCACAGAGCGCGTCTGCGCTGCCGTTTCGAGACAGAGGGACTCGATGAATTCGAGCCGCACAACGTTCTGGAACTTTTACTGTTTTACGCGATCCCGCGGCGCGACACGAATGAGATCGCGCACCGGCTGCTCGACCGTTTCGGCTCCCTCGGCGGTGTTTTCAGCGCCGACGTGAAGGAACTGCAAAAGGTAGAGGGCGTCGGGCGTGCCACGGCGAATTTTCTGCGGCTCGTGCCTGCCGTCGCGCGGGAAGCAATGCTGGAAGAGCTCGGTGCAAAACCGGTGACGGCGGATACGGCAGGTTCCTATTTCTTCTGGTACTTACGCGGGGCGCCGAAGAGTTCGACGGCGTACCTCCTCATCGGAAAAGACGGCATGATCGCCGGGCGCGGTATTCTGACCGAGGGGAAGCGGCTTCGTCGGCCCGTCACCGCAACGCTTGTCGAAGAGGCGGAGGCCGCCGGCTGCTCTGCCGTGATGCTGGCGCACAACCATGCGGACGGGCGGCTCGAGCCGTCAGTGGATGACCTTGATGCAACGGAGAAGATCCGGTTCACGCTCTCGGAGCACGGGATCGGGCTTCTGGCGCACTACATCGTCACGAGCGAGACGGCACGGGAGTTTATGACCGGAAATTAACAAAAAAACGGACAGCTCTCGCTGTCCGTTTTTTCTCTCATTTTATCAATTTCCGGCGCGAACGCCGTTCAACTCCATGAGATCTTGTGTGACCACTGCCCGCGGCTTACAGAATTACTGCTGTGCCTTCATTGCGGCGAAGCACTCGCTGCAATATACCGGTCTGTCACTGTTGGGCTGGAAAGGAACTTTTGCTTCCTTACCACAGTTAGCGCAAACAGTCGTGAACATCTCACGCTGGGTCTTGCTGGCGTTCTTGCGCGCGTCACGGCACGCCTTGCATCTCTGGGGCTCATTCTGGAAGCCCTTCTCTGCGTAGAACTCCTGCTCGCCGGCTGTGAAGACAAATTCTGCTCCACAATCCTTGCACTTCAAAGTCTTGTCCTGGTACATTTCCCTACCTCACTTAAAGATGGTAAAATAATTTTTGCCCTCGACGGACTCACACCGTCACCTTTGGTAAACAACGCTCTGTTTAAGCTATGCGGGCTTATCTATCAAAATGCTTGCGCACTTCAATATCAGTTAGAATCTCTCAGCAATCCTTTTAGCTTTGCCTTGATCCTGCAGACGGCATTGTTTACGGATTTGACGGGGCGACCTACTTGTTCCGCGATCTCGCGGGGAGAACGGCCGGCTATATATTGCTCAAAGATAGTCAGTTCATAAGGGGAGAGGACGCCCGAGGCGCGCTCAACAAGCGAGCGGTGCGTTTCCCGGGAGACCAGACGGGAAAGCGGATCGCGATCCGCCGTCTTTTCCGCCGCAGCGGCAAGACGTTCCCTGTCGCCCATCTTCCGGACACGCGACGCGCGGCGGAGAAGTGACACCATGGCGTTCCGGACGCAAACCTTGGCGAATAGCCCGAAACTGACGTCCGTTTGCTCCCGATCGAACGAGAGCGCCGCCCGGTACAGCGCAAGTCCCGCTTCCTGACGGAAGTCATCGACGGAAACGAGCCCCTGCTCCGCGTCTGCCTTGGCGGCGTAGCGGACAGCCATGCTCTCCGTCAGGGGACGATACTGCTCGGACAGAGCGGAAAACGCGGCTTCATCGCCGCGCCGCACTTCATCAAGAAGCGCCGAAAGCGCACTGTTATCGGGCATCGCGCCTACCTACTTTTCTGGAGGATAACCAAAGTCATTATATCGACCGCATTCTTTTTTGTCAATAGATTATTCAAAAATTTTTCCAAAAAAGCAAAAAAATTATGAATTTTTACGACTTTTTTGGTGTTTTTTTGGTCAAAACGCAGAAAATGCGTGAACGGAAGGTGAAAACGGAGCCTAAATATTCACTTTTCGGAATCCGCGCGGCGGATCTCGGCGCGGCGGATCTTGCCGGAGACAGTCTTCGGCAGCTCGCTGACAAACTCGAGGATGCGCGGATACTTATACGGTGCGGTGTTCTTTTTGACGTGATTCTGCAGTTCCTTCCGGAGCTCGTCGGACGGCTCCCAGCCGCGCGCGAGGACAACGGTCGCCTTGACGACCTGCCCGCGGATCGGATCGGGAGCGGCGGTGACGGCACATTCGAGGACGGACGGATGCGTCATAAGGACGCTTTCGACCTCGAACGGGCCGATGCGGTAGCCGGAGCATTTGATGACGTCATCGGAGCGGCCCTCAAACCAGATGTATCCGTCGGAATCGCGCCATGCGGTGTCGCCCGTGTCGTAGAAGCCCTGCCGCCACGCCTTCGTCATCGCGGCGGAGTCGTCCTTATATTCGACGAAGAGCCCTGTCGGGTGATCTGCCTCGGCGTTCATGACGACAATCGAGCCGACGACACCGTCTTCGCAGCGGACACCGTCCGGATCGACGATCTGGATATCGTAAAGCGGCGCGGGCTTGCCGGTGGAGCCGACTTTGATCGGATCCCAGCCGTAGTTGGCGATGAGCACGGTGCCCTCGGTCTGCCCGAAGCCCTCGTAAATCTCGAGGCCGGTCTGCTCTTTGAAGCGGTTATAGACCTCGGGGTTGAGCGCTTCGCCGGCGGTGCAGCAATGGCGGATCGTCGAGAAATCGCAGTCCGTAAGGTCTTCCTTGATGAGGAAACGGTAGATCGTCGGCGGCGCGCAGAACGTCGTGAGGTGCAGCGTATTGATCGCGCGTTTGAGCTGCTCCGGGTGGAAGCGGCCGGTATCGAACGCGACGATCGCGGTGCCGGAGATCCACTGGCCGAAGATCTTGCCCCAGGCGAATTTCGCCCAGCCGGAATCGGAATAGGTCAGGTGGATGCCGTCGTCCTCGACGTGCTGCCAGTATTTCGCGGTCGTGATATGACCGAGCGGGTACGTATAGTTATGGGCGATCATCTTCGGCATACCGGTCGTACCGGAGGAGAAGTAGATCATCATGATATCGCCGTTGTGCGCGGCCTCGTCGCCCGTCGGGCGCACGAAAACGGTCGGCATTTTATCCGCCTCGGCACGGTAATCGATGAACTCGCCGGCGTACTTCTCTGCCGTGCCGTCACCGACGACGAAAACGCCCTCGACGGTCTTGCACTCGGCTCTCGCACCGCGGACGGCGGCGATGATGTTGTCATCGTCAGCGACGGCGAGATATTTGACTTTCGCAGAGTCACAGCGATAGACAATATCGTGCGGAGTCAGCTGGAACGTGGCGGGAATGACGGTCGCGCCGAGCTTCGTCAGCGCCACGATCGTGATCCACGCCTCGGGCCTCTCGAGCATCATCATGAGCACGACATCGCCTTTCCGGACGCCTCGGCGGCGGAACATCTCCGCGACCTGGTTCGAGCGGCGGCTGATATCAAGGAAGGTATACTTCGTCACAGTATCGTCCGCGGCGTAATGGATCAGCGCGGTCTTCTCCGGTGCCTCGGCGGCGTAGACGTCTACGACGTCATAGCCGAAGTTGAAATCCACCGGCACGTTGAGGCGGTAGTTCTGTTTGAAATCCTCGTAACTCGAAAACGAGGTACGGGGCAAAAAGCGGGATAAAAGATTCATCTTCGGGCACCTGGTTTCTCAGCTTTTGGACTTATCTTTGGCCGCGGCCATCCGTTCGTTGATAACCGTCAGGAATTTGGCGGGGCCGCCCACGGCACGCTGGCCGTGCGGGAGCGCAGGGTTGAAATAGATGCTGTCGCCGGGATGCAGGACAAACGCGTTCTTACCGACGGTGACTTCGACGTCGCCTTCAAGCGCGTAGTTGAATTCCTGTCCCTCGTGCGAGACGAGGTCGGCCTTCTCTTCGGGAGAGGAGAGCTCGACGATCATCGGCTCCATTTCGCGGCCGATGAAATTATAGGCAAGGGAGTAGATGCAGTAGCCGGCGTAGCGGTCGACTCTCACGCCTTTACCGCCGCGGATCACGGAATAATCGACCATGCGCGGGGTGTCGCCCATCAGGATGACGGTCGGATCGACGGAAAGCGCGTGCGCGATGAGGTACAGTTTCCCAATCGGGATATCGGTCTCGGCGTTCTCGTAGCGCAGGTACGTCTCGACGGACACGCCGATCTCGGCGGCGACCGTCTCCGGCGTCAGTTCAAGGATGTCGCGAAGCTCGCGGATGCGGTCGGCGATCTGTTTGATTTCCGGTACCATATGATTACCCCTTTTCCTTTCAAAATAAAAAGCGTCCCGACAGAAGCTGTCAGGACGCGTCAGCGCGGTACCACCCGATTTTGCCCCGTGGGGCACTCTCTGAGACGGACAAGGATCCGTCCCTCCGTTAACGCCGGAGACGCGGCAGAGTCTACGCAGGGCGATGCCCCTTCGGTCTGCAGCTCATGGACTACTTCGCCGGGGACTCGCCGCGCCTTCTCAGCTGCCGGCGCTCTCTGCGGGACGGGTTTCCCGGGTACTTCTTCCAATCACAGCTTTTCTCTATTGCCAACATTATAACGGCTGCTTTTCGGCTTGTCAAGCGTTTTTTCGCAAAAAAGCCGCAAAACCATGCGGTTTTGCGGCCAGGGTACACTTTTAACTTATTTCTTCTCGTAGAAGCGGAAGAAGTTCTTGGTGTTGTTGTAGCACACGTCGCAGACGATCTCCGCGAGGGAGTCCATGTCGCACGGATAAAGTCCGTCTTCCACCCACTCGCCGATGACGGAGCAGAGGATGCGGCGGAAATACTCGTGACGCGGGTAGGACGTGAAGCTGCGGGAGTCGGTCAGCATGCCGGTGAAGCGGCCGAAGACGGACAAGTTGGCGAGTTGGCGCATCTGGGCCTTCATACCGTCGAGCGTGTCGTTGAACCACCATGCGCTGCCCTGCATGATGCGCGGCATACCGTCGCCGGAAGTCTGGAAGCAGCCGAGCATCGTGCCGATCGCGGCGTTGTCGCCGGGGTTCAGCGAATAGATCAGCGTACGCGGCAGCGCGTTGTCGCTCTCCATGGCGTCAAGCAGTTTGGCGATCTCGGAAATGCTCATCTCGCCGATCATATCCCAGCCGGTATCGGGGCCCATCTTCGCGAACATACGGCCGTTCGCGTTGCGGGAGACGCCGAGGTGGAGCTGCATGACCCAGCCGACCTTGTTGTACTCGGAGGCGAGGAAGCGCATGATCTCGGACTTGAAGACGGCGAGCTGCTCGGGCGTGACGTCGGCGCCGTCGGAGCGGAGTGCCGCGTCCATCGCCTTATCGGCGGCGTATTCGGAAGATTTCGTGAAGTAGGGGTATTCGTCGAAGCCGTGGTCGGCGGTGCGGCAGCCCATGCTGTCGAAGAACAGGATGCTCTTGTGGAGCGCTTCTTTCAGCGACTTCGTATCCTTGATCTCGACGCCGGTTGCGGCACCGAGCTTTTCGTAGTAGGCGGCGAGGCCCTTCTTGTTGATGTTGAAGCATTTGTCGGGGCGGAACGCGGGCAGGACTTTCGTCTTGATCGTTTCGTCAGCCGCGATGACCTTATGCCATTCGAGCGTGTCGGCGGGGTCATCCGTCGTGCAGATCAGCTCAACGCCGGATTTCTCGATGATGGCGCGGGTACGCATGTCGTCGCTCTGCAGCTTCTCGGCGGTCAGTTTCCAGATCTCCTCGCAGTTCTCCTCGTTGAGAATGAGGTCGCAGTCGAAATATCGTTTGAGCTCGAGGTGCGTCCAATGGTACAGCGGGTTGCCGATCAGGTGCGGCATGACCTTCGCGTACATACGGAATTTATCGTAGTCGGACGCCGGACCCGTGATCATTTCTTCGGGGATGCCGAAGGAACGGATGGCACGCCACTTGTAGTGGTCGCCGCCGAGCCAGAGTTCCGTGATATTCGCGTAACGCTTGTTTTCGGCGATCTCTTTCGGGTTGATGTGACAATGGTAGTCGATAATCGGCAGTTTTTCAGCGTAATTATGATAGAGCGTCTGTGCAACTTCGGTGCCGAGCAGAAAGTTTTCGTCCATGAACGGTTTCATGATTTCAATCCTCGTTTCCGGGAACGCGCCGCCGGCCGTTCCCTATTGATCGCCACCATTGTAGCACATTTTTCGCACCGATGCAAGCCGCCGCCGATTTTTTTCGAAAAAGTCCTTTTCAAATTGCGAAATATATGATATGATAAAATATCAAATTGTTACCATTCCGCGGGAGGTACCGCATGATCGCTGACAGCCATTCTCATTCGCTCTTTTCTTTCGACGGACACGATGATGTCGCAACGCTCTGCCGCGCCGCGATTGACCGCGGCATCTCCGCACTTGCCGTCACCGATCACTGCGACATCGACGGCGTGCTCGACGGGCTGTACCCGCCTTACGACGGGAAAGCGGCGAGCGAGGCAATTCTTTCGGCAAAAGAGGAATTCCGCGGAAAGCTCGACATCGCGTTCGGCGTGGAACTCGGGCAGCCGTACCTCCGCGAAAAAGAGGCGTCGGCGCTCATCCGGGAGATGGGGTACGACTTCGTGCTCGTCTCCGTGCACAATCTCGAAAACGTGCCGGATTTCTATTATCTCAACTACAATGCGATGCCCGACGCGCTTCTGAAATCGCTGATGCACCGCGCGATCGACGATCTCTGCCGGGCGGCATCGTTCCCCGGTGCCGACACGCTGGCGCACATCACCTACCCGTGGCGGCTCGTCCGCCGCGAAGGACGACCGTTCGATCTTGCGGATTTTGCCGATGAATACCGGCATCTCTTCCGCGTCATGATCGAGCACGGTACGGCACTTGAACTCAACACAAAAATGCTGCGGCGCGGTTTCCCGCCGGATCCCCCGGCGGAGCTGCTCCGGCTCTACCGCGACGAGGGCGGCGAGCTCGTGACCGTCGGCTCCGACGCACACACGGCGGCGGAGATCGGCGGCGGTGTGCCCGAAGCATACGAGCTGCTCCGCTCGCTCGGTTTCCGCTACGTTTCGGCGGCGGGCGCGGGCGGTCTGCACCCCTTCAAAATCTGAGACAATGACAAAGGAGGCACGTCATGGCTGACGAAATCCTTGATACTTCCGATATCAGTTTACTCTACCCCGACGAGGCGTCGCTGCGCGCCGGTCCCGCCGGTGCCGTGCTCGCCGAGCACGACGCGCTGGAACTTGAATTTGACAAACTGATCGACCTCAAAAGTTGTGAGCTCGGTGAGTTCTTCACCGCGGACGCGGAGGTCATCCGCTACCGGCAGGAGACGTTTGCCGACATGATGCGGAGCCCCGAACTGTCCGACGTGCTTCGCCGGATGATCCCGATCCTCGGCGACATCACCGAGCTGCGGCATCTCGAAAACGACGCGTCGCTCTCGGCGGAGTCGTATCTGTACAGTATCACCGAGGTGGAGCTTTACACGACGCTGCTCGAAAACCTCAAAACGGGGCTTCTTTCGATCGAAGACCG